>JASHUJ010000125.1 GCA_030040035.1 Thermoplasmata archaeon | reverse complement strand
TCGAACAGGAGGTACGGTGAGACGGAGTCGAGCCCGAGCACGAGCATTCGGGGACGTTCGGAGTTCACGGCGCTCGGTTCACCTCGTCGCCTAGATAGCTGTGTCCCTGCGTGCCTTCCGTGCGATGAAGCTCGCGGCAGTCTCGGCGAGACGATCGCGGGCTGCGGTAGGAGTCGGCTCAGTTCCCTGCGCGCGTTGCGACCACGTGGATCCGAGACGAGACCGAAGTCGGTCCCCCGGTCCAGATCCGGCCACCGGACCCGGAACTGCGATTGCTCTCGGCTAAGGCGGGGAGGAGATCGAGCTCTCGGCGGGGGCCAGGATGCGCGTCGGTTCCCGCGGATGGAGGGGCTCGGCGGTCCCGTCCGACCCCGGTTCGAGCGTCGGCCCCTCGCCGATCGGGGATACGATCCCGCGCGGCTCCGTGGACCCAGGATAGGCCCCCGATCGCCAGACGGCCGGCGAGCCGCCGGGCGCTAGGCCGCTCCCACTCTCGCTCGCGCTCAACAGCCCGGGAATGGGTTCGCGCTCGAGGGACGGGGTCGGACCGGACTGCCCGCCGGCGATCGAAAGGGAGACACGCGACGCGGCCGGGGGGACGGGTCCGAGGTGCGACGCGGCGGGCACCGGGTGCCGAGCGCCCGCGCGGCGCGGGGTGCGGGCGGCCTCGGGTCGGCTCGCGAGCCCCAGGTCGATGACCGAGCCCCATCCGGCGGCGACCGTGGACAGATTGTAGGCCCTCGAGCGGGCAAGGCATTGTTCCGCCATCCAGGCCGCCGGGAAGCCTTCGTTCCACAGGGCGAGGGCTTGGCGCGCGAATTCCTCGGGAGTGCGCACGAGCCAGCCGGTCTGCCGGTTGAGGACCGACTCTGCAGGCCCTTGCTCGTTGTACGTGAGGATCGGCGTCCCGCAGGCCATCGACTCGAGCGGGATGAGGCCGAACGGTTCCTCCGTGAACGGGAACGCCGTGAACCGGGCGTTCGAGTACAGGTCGCGGAGCTCTTCGTCCGAAACGCGGCCGAGCATCTCGGCGTTCGGGTACCGGTCGAGCTTCAACGACTTGACCACCCACCCGACGCTCTTCGATCCGAACAGCTTGACGGGCAGCCCCGCGTCGAGCAGCATCCGGACGGCGGTCGTATCGGTCTCCTTTCCAAGATAGACCAGGATGTAGTCGCGCGACGGATTCGAGGTCGAACGGAAGATCGTGGGTCGGTAGTAGATCGGGAGGATGCCGGCGATCGGGACTCCCTGCGCCTGGAACCAGTTCGCCACGTGCTGCGTGCTCGCGAGTCGAATCCGGGCCCGCCGCGCGGCGTCCATGAGGTGGTGGTAGTCGAGACGACTGATGAACGGGTTCGCGGCGCGCATCGCGGCCCCGAGCGGCCCGTTGACGCCCCGCTTCATCGCGTCGATGCCTTGACCGAGCGGCCTCGACTGGATCTGCCAAACGTCGACATCCATCGCGATGGTCATCGACGCGCTCACCCGCAGGCCGTCCGTGCCGCGCAGGGCACGCTCCAGGTCCCGACGATTCCGACCCAGGGTCGAATCCCGGATCCAGGATCCGATGAACGACGGCAGCTCGTCCCGGGTCCGTCGGATCGGCGGGAACCAGGCCCCGCCGTCGGCCGCCCGCATGCCGCGGTCCTCCAACGCGCGCTGGACGATGGGCGCGATCCGAGGGGCCGCGACCGTGATGTCGTAGCGGCCGCGCAGCCGTTCCAAGATCGCTGCGACGTGGTGGAATTGAAGGAAATCGGGATGGAGCAACGGCTCCGTGATGACGGTCACCGACTCCATGGCGCACCTCCCGGGAGGTTGCAATGGTTGAGATTCGCCGACGGATGGACTGTCATTTCAACTGTGAGGGAACTTGGGATTTACATCGGCCATTTTATAGTCTCGCTCCCCCGCTATGCAAATTTTGCCTAGGTCCGGCCGGAACTGCCGCTGGGGCCTTTCTCTCGTGAAATCGCCCGAGGCCCGGCTTTACAAACCCCGCGAAGGCCCGACCGATTTCGTCCCGTTCCCGTCGCCAGTCTGAGAGGGGTTTCTCGGGTCCATCGGCATAGGCGAACGGTGGTCCGCTCGCTCGCGATTCCGGGTCGACCGGGCGGCTCGCCGTGGGCGGTCGCATCGAGCATTTCCCAGCCCCCCGACGACCGATGGGCCGGAAAGTCGCTCGAAAGTCCGATGCCCGTGCTCCGATATCGCGCGGGTTACCAGCGGAGAGAACCGCACGATTCATCGACATCGATTTAAGCGCAAAACCCCGATGGAACGACCACCGGGCTATGGTCGGCCGTACCGCCGTGGTGTCCAAGACGCCCTTCCGCCTCACCTTCGCCGGGGGCGGGACGGACCTCCCCGCATTCTACCGCGAGCACGGCCCGGGCGCCTGCGTCGCCGGAGCGATGGACAAGGGGATCTACGTCATCGTCGTCGAGAATTTCAACGCCGACGAGATCCGCGTCAGCTACCGAGTCACGGAGGACGCCAAGCACAGCGTGGACCAGGTCGAGCATGGGCCGATCCGCGAAGCGATGCGGATGCTCCGGATCCCGAGCGGCGTGCAGGTGATCACCGCGACGCAGATGCCGTCGCGCGGCACGGGCATCGGTTCGAGCAGCAGCTGCACGGTGGGGGCGCTCAATGCGCTCCATGTCTGGAAGGGGGAGCGGGTCGGGCCGTACCAGCTCGCTCGGGAGGCCGTTCAGATCGAGCGCGGAGTCCTGCGAGAGCCCGGCGGCATCCAGGACCAGTACTGCGCCGCGTACGGCGGGCTCAATCTGATCGAGGTGGCGCGCGACGGGACCGTGACCGTCCACAGTCTCAACATCGACCACGACGGGCTCGAACTCCTCAACCAGCAGCTCATGATCTTCTTCACCGGCGCCGAGCGACGCTCCGCCGACGTACACTCGAAGCAGATCGCCGAGATCGACGACCATCTCGACGACTACCGGAAGATGCGCTCCTTAGCCCTCGAGACGGCGAAAGCGCTCGAGAAGCTCGACTTCGTCGAAGTGGGCCACCTGATGGACGACAACTGGCGACTCAAGAAGAGTCTCTCGAACAGCATCTCCAATACTTCGATCGACGAGGCGTACGAGACGGCGAAGCAGAGTGGGGCGCTGGGCGGCAAGCTCCTCGGGGCGGGTGGGGGGGGCTTCCTCTTCTTCCTCGTCCCCCGGGAGCGCCAGCGGGACGTCCGGCGCTCGCTCGAGGCGAAGGGTCTCGTCGCGAAGTCCGCGCGCTTCGAGATCGCGGGCAGCACGATCGTCCACGAAGAGTGAACCGGCCGCGTTCGGATCGTCGACGCGTCCGG
>JASHUJ010000124.1 GCA_030040035.1 Thermoplasmata archaeon | reverse complement strand
TTCTGCGCCGCGAATGCCGCGGTCGTGGTCGTCGCGGCGTACCTGCTCAACCCGCTCGCGTTCGTCCTCGCCCCGGTCGCGCTCGCGATCGTGCTCGGCTACAGCTACACGAAACGCGTGACGTCGTTCACGACCGCCTTCCTCGGCCTCGTCGAAGCGATCACCCCCGCCGCGGTGTACATCGCGGTCGACGGGATACTGCCGCTGTCCGTACTCTGGGCCGTCGGGGGCCTGCTGGCCTGGGGCACGGCGTTCGAGACGATCCACAGTCTGGGCGACCTCGAGAGCGACCGGGCGCTGGGCCTCTTTTCGCTCCCCCGGCGTCTGGGGGTCCGCCGCTCGGTCGGGCTCGTGGCCGCGCTCCACGGAGCCGCCCTCGCGCTCCTGGTCGCGTTCGGGCTCGCCCTCCAGCTCACGGTCCCGTACTACGCGGGCCTCGGCGCGATGGCCGTCCTCGTCGTGCTGACCGACCGGGCCCTCCGGCGCGCGCCGACCGAGGCGCGCGTGCCGTTCGAGCGGCACTTCGCGATGTCCGCCTGCTATCTCGCGGGCTCGCTCGTCGCGGTCTTCGTGCCGGTCGGTCCGGTCGTCCTGCACTAGGTCCCGCGCAGCACGGATAAGGTCCGGCGGGCGATCGGGTCGGAAGGAGGGGATACCGGGTGGCCCGCGAAGTCGAGCAGCTCGAGGGGCTCGCCGTCCTCGGACACGGCGCGCTCGGACCCCTGCGTGTGCCGATCCCCGCGCTGATCGAGACCGGCGCGACCCCCGGCGGGGGCGACGACACGTTGACGCTTACCGACACCGACGGTCCTGTGGGCGTTCGCCGGCTGGTCCTCGCCACGGGCGGTCGTACGTGGGAACTTCGGTTCCCGGTGCTGAATCCCGAGATCGCGGGGATCGGCGAAGGGATCCACGCGGTCGCCGAGGGTTCGTACGGGGTGCATGCCCCGGTCTCGGCCCCGGGGATCGCCGGGCTTCGCGAGCAGCGGCCGGAGCTCCTCGTCCTCGGGAACGCGCGGGCCCTCTGGAACGACGGCCACCCCTTCGTCGAAGCGATCCGCGTGCTGCGGTCCTCGATCGGCCCCGCCCCGCTGGTCTGGGCGCCGCGCGTCGCGCTCCCGCACCGCCTTCCGCTCCTGGCGTACCTCGGGATCGACCTCGTCGACACCACCGAGGGCGCGCTCCGCTCGGCGCACGGCGAGTACTTCGACCCGACGCTCGGCGCGATCGACGCCGAAGCGTCCCGACGCGAGCGAGCCTGCGACTGCCCGGCGTGTGGCCGCGAACCGCCCGGCCCGCTCGAAGAGCACGTCGGGGCGGCCTACCGGCGGGCGCTGCGGGAAGTGCGCGTCGCGCTGCGAGCCGGTCGACTGCGCCAGCTGGTCGAGACCCGACTCCCGGCCGAGCCCGCGCTCGCCGAGATGCTCCGCTACGCCGACCGGCTCCTCGGGCCGGAGCTCGAGGTCGGCGCTCCCGTCACGGGCTCCGGGACGCCTGGCTACGTGATCGCGGAGTCCCATCGTCGTCCCGAGATGGCCCGCTTCCGCCGCCGACTGCGGGAACGCTATCGCCCGCCCCCCGGCAAGCAGGTGCTCCTGCTCGTTCCGTGCTCCAAGACGAAGCCGTACCGACGGTCGCGCTCGCACCGGCGCTTCGCCGGCGCCCTCGAGGGGCTGCGCGCCCTGGAGCGCCTGCAGGTCGTCTCGGTGAGCTCGCCGATCGGCCTCGTGCCCCGGGAGCTGGAGGACGTCTATCCTGCCCGCCACTACGACATCCCCGTGACCGGGGACTGGACCGAGGCCGAGCGCGCCGAGGTGCTCGCCGGGCTCGCACACCTTCGAGCGACGGGCGCCTACCGCTCCGTGATCGTCCATCTCGACCCGGCCGAGTACTCCTTCCTCCGCGAGCCGCTCCCCCCGGGCCCGACGGTGCGCTGGACGCTCGCCGATGACCGGACGACCTCCTCGGAGGCGCTCGCGGCCCTGCGCGCCGCGGCCCGCGCGGCGCTCGAGGAGTGCCCGGACGTCGAGGGGGGCCCCCTCGCCATCGTGCGGGAGGAGCTCCGGGAGCTCGCGTCGTTCCAGTTCGGACGCCCGGCCGCCGAGCGACTGTTCGTCGCGCCGGTGCGCCTCGCCGGGCGCCCCTGGTTCCAGCGGCTCACGGACGGGCGCACGGACCTGGCCACGGTGCGGGAGGAACGCGGCCTGTTCCACCTGACGGTCGCCGGCGGCCGGCGGCTCGGCGCGCCCTATCCCCTCGCCGTCGAGGTCGATCCGTCCCTGCCGCTCACGGGCGACCTGTTCGTCCCGGGCGTCCGTGGGGCCGACCCCGAGATCCGCGTCGGGGACTCGGTCGTGCTCCTGCGGGGCGGCGAGCTCGCAGGCGTCGGAGAGGCCGCGCTCCCGGGGCCGTGGATGTCCGCCCTCGGCCACGGGCTCGCGGTACGCGTCCGCCACCGGGTCGCGCGAGCCACCGACACCCCCATGACGGCGGACGCGTCTCCGCCGACCACGGGCCGGTAGTCTAGCGGTGAGGATGCCGCGCTTACAACGCGGAGGTCGGCGGTTCGAATCCGCCCCGGCCCATGCTCCACGGCTTCACTCGATCCCGCGAACCACCGCGGGAGACCTTCATGGGAACCGAGAAGACTCGCGCCCGTGATCGGGTCGAACTGACCTTTGGACCCTCGTACAGGCCCGAAGTCGCGATCTGAGTCTCGGCTCGTGTTACACAGCTTGTACGGGTACGATCAGGGGGGGCTCATTTGAGATCGGACTTGGCTGATACACACCCCAAAAATCTACGGGGACTCCAGAACTGAAACCACACCCCTGAATGATGAACGTGTAGTGCGACGCTAGCCCGCTACTGTTCCAGTAATCACTTGTACCAGAACCGGAGGCCAGCCAGCCGCTCATGTTGAGATTCGGACCGCTGAACCAGTAGTTCACGGTGGATGTCGTGTTTCTCACAGTCGTGGCGTTCGCACCGAAGTAGAGCATGAGGTACTCCACGACACCACCGGGCACCGAAAGACCCTCTGTTACATTGGTACCACATCGCTGCGCGCCAGAGTAGTTACCGACTGTTGGCAACGTTTGAGAGTAGTTGAAAGAACCGGATTCGGGGGTTCCGGGATGGCCGACGAGCACGACGTACGCGATGAAAACCGCGACGAGAAGCAGCGCGGCCACGCCAACGAGCCCGAATCTTTGGAGCCTGGCCATGAGATTGTTCGAGGTTGATTAGCCTTCCAACTTTGGATAAGATGCGCGTCGAATGCACTTTACGCTTGAAAGCGATCATCGACCTCTTTCATCGGCGAGTGCCTAGGACCTACGGCCTACTTCTGGGACCATCGAGCGGCGCCAAACTCGCATTCCGTCGGCCGTGCCGCTAACACCTCTCAAAGACGACGTCCCCACAAGGATTCTGCTCTCGTGACCTGCAATCCACAGAGCGCCGAGAATCTGATCCAAGCTGAACGGCAAAACCCTGCCCCGGCATTGTCAAGTCGGTTTTACCGAACGTAGTTATTGGCGGACAGCCCGAGAATTGGCAAGGACCCGGAGCGAGCGAATGCCCTCGCTTAGATTCGGCATGGCAGCCCGTAGAGGGTGGTCCGATTATTGCAGGATGCGAGCAATCGCAGTCGTGACAGTCGTCGTGTTAGGGCTGGTACCAAATCTAGCTCGGTCGACAGATACCAAGATGGGTGGCTCGGATCCATCGATCCTCACTCCATTTGGATGGTTCCCAGCCTCGCGCGTCACACTTGTCCCGAACGGGACGCTTTTTGACGGTCTGACTCGGGCCCCGGGCGTCATGAGAGGTGTGGGTCAGGACACGGGCTCGTGCTCTCCCGATGCTGGATACTGCGGCTGGATAATCAGCGGCGACTACAATGTGACACCCAATCCCCCGTCGATCGATCTAGTCTCCGCGACGTGGAATTTGCCCGCCGCCCCGAGCTCGAATGATGGCCAGGTCGTCTACTTGTTTCCCGCGGTCATGCAAACCTGGGTGGGACCGACGATTGCCCAGCCCGTGCTCCAATGGGGGAGCAGCGGTGACTGCGGAGGGGGAGACTACTGGTCGATCGCCCCGTACATGGTCGCAGGTAGCACCGTGGCCTGCGGGCCAAGCCAGAAAGTTCCCTCAGGGGACACACTCTCGGGTACGATTGGCGGTAACAACTGCAATTCTTCGACCGGTGTCTGCGACTGGTCGGTGACAGCGTGCATCGTGGACCCCACGACCGGCGCCAAATCTTGCACTTCGCTGGAGTGGGACAGTTTTTGCTGCTCGTTTGCGGCAAACTGGGCCGGTGTCGCGCTAGAGGGCTACTACATACAGAGTTGTGAAGACTTGCCGCAGACCTATGTGACTTTCACGTCGATCACTGTTCAACTTCAGAACGGGAATGAGGTTACCCCCAGTTGGAGCGCCATGTACTACCACGGTTTTCCCTTGACTTGCAGCCAATTGGTCGATGTTAGGAGTTCCTCATCTGTTGAGCTTTACTGGCTTGGATAGCACGCGCAGACAGACTCCAGGGTTCTCCTCCAGGCACCGCACAAAGTACGACCTGAAACTCGCTGTGACATGAGAACTAAGGTTCGCCTTCCCTCCATTCTAGTGGCTCCGTGACGGGGCCACCCAACCTCTACCCGAATCCGGTTCGGAGCACGTTCAAATCTGTTCAAGACGTTGGCCCTATCGAATCCACCTCGACCCGCATTGCGAGCTCGGGCGCCGCGCGCCCTATCCGTAGTAGATCGCGATCGAGTCGTCGGACGCCTTCACGTGCGAGATCGTGAGGTCGCTCGAGCTGACGACGTAGACCCCGATGCAATCGTCGACCGCCGTGACGTGCGCGATCGTGATCGCGGAGGACGCGACGACTTTGACGCCGGTCGATCCGTCGTGCACGGTCACTTCCTTCACCGTCAGGTTGGACGAGGCGTACAGGTACACCCCGGTCGAGTCCTCCTTGCCCGACACGTTGGAGATCGTGCCGTGCTCGGACTGGTCGAACTCCACGCCCACCGAGTCGAGGCGGAACGTCAGGCCGGTCACGGTCGTCTTCTGGGAGAGGGTGACGTTCGCGCCGATCGAGCCGTTCACGGCGGTGAGATCGTCGAGCGTGAGGCTGCTCGTCCCCGGTAAGTAGTAGTAGGCATCGTAGTCCGTCGACGATCCGTAGTCGATCCCGGCGGAGACCCCGACCCCATCCTTCGAGGCGGAGATCGACGCGAACGTCCCGTGCGCGCTGCTGAGCGCCTCGACCCCGAGGGCGTCGACGACGGTGAGATCGCTCGCGGAGGTATGCGACGACCCGACATCGGTGACCCCGGTCGCCCCGCTCGAGACCTTGACGTTGGTGACGTTCGTGCCGAACGAGTCGCCGACCCAGACCCCGGGGCTATCGAGCTCGGAGGTGATCGCCGAGATCCGCGCATCGGTGTCCTGCCACAGGACGATCTGGAGGCCGTAGTCCTCCGCCGCGGTCTCCTGGTGCGTCACGACGTCGCCCGTCCCGTCGAAGAGGTCGATCCCCGAGGTCCAGTACGGGAGCTCGAGCGTCGCGGGCGCCGGCGCGAGGAGGCCCGTCTCGTCCGGGTCCGAGTAGTCGAGGATGAAGTAATCGCCCTTCGCGCTGTCCACGCCCTCGTAACTGTCGTCGATCTCGATTGCCTTCGAGACCCCCTGGGCCATGACGAGGACGAAGGACGGGTACCCGTAGTCGTTCAGGTGATCGAAGGTGAAGTTGAGGTTCACGGTGAGCCCGTCGAAATCGTAGGGAGTGGAGCTCGCGCCGGTCACCGCCTTCGCGAGCGCCGCCGCCTGGGCGTTCGAGAACATGTAGAGCGGCGCGCGCAGGGCTCCCGAAGATGCCGGCAGATCGAGGTCGTACGATGCGTCGGTCCCGGTGACCGCGGTCCCGTTCACCTCGGCCGAGCCCGCCGCGAACCCCTGAACGTAATACTCGGTCGTCCACGGGGCCCCGAGCGGGGGAAGGTACGTGCTGAACGTCCCGGAGCTGGTCGTCGGGAGCCAGCTCATGTTGTCGCGTTCGTGCGGCGCCCAGGGATCGAGGACCGGCTTCGTGTTGCTGACGAAGACGAACCCGTAGTTCGGGGAGATCTTCCCGGCGAGGTGGATGGCCCCGCTGCGGACGGAGACGTACGGCTCCGCTCCCCAGAGGCCGTAGAGCATCGCGGGCCCCTGGTTGATGACGAGCGCGTGGCCCGTCGTCCAGTAGTCGGCGATCCCGGTCGACGTCTCGCCGGTGTCGGTGCCGAAGTTGTACGCCGACGGCACGCTGCGGAATCCGCCGGACGAGGCGTTCGAGTACTCGAGGGCCATCGAACCGTTCAGGGCGCGGAACACCGCGTTGTCCCCGCCGATGTCCCCGACGACGACGAGCTCCGCGTCCCGGAAGAGTC
>JASHUJ010000123.1 GCA_030040035.1 Thermoplasmata archaeon | reverse complement strand
GGTATAGAGCCCGACCACGCCACCCCCGACGATCGCGGTCCGGTACGTCGTGCGGGGAAGGGTCACGTTCCCGCCTCCGCGTCCCGATCGTCCGGCAGGCCCGCGAGCGCCCCGAGCGGAGTTGGGAAGACCGGAGGTCGCTGGGTGATGAACCCGACCTCGGAGGGTGCGCGCTCCTCGAGGAGCGAGAGGACGAGGAGCGCGTCCGCGACACAGTAGCGACCCTGGCAGAGGCCGGTGCCGAGGCCCGTGTACCGCTTGATCACCTCGATACCCCGGTAGCCGTTCCGGACCGCCGCCTCGACCTCGTCGAGCAGCACGTCCTCGCACGGGCACGCGAACCAACGGCCCGTCCGGGATTCGGCAAGGAGTTCCCGGTAGTACCCGACGATCTCCCCGACGGGGGCCGGCGCCGCGGGGGACGTCGAGTCGGAGGGAGCTCGACCCTCCCCGAGGGCGCGCGCGATGCGGTCCGCGACCTCCTGGGCGATCGGTCCGTCCGCTCGGGCGACCGAACCGACGGCGAAGAGACCGGGAACGGAGGTCGATCCGTTCGGGTCGACCACCGGATAGTACGCGCCGGCGGCGTCGTTCCAAGCCATCCGCGCTCCGGCTTGGAACAGCAGCTGGGAGTTCGGCAGGCGACGGTGCGCGAGGACGACGGCGTCGCACGCCAGGGCGAACCGGGGACCGAGGCCTCGGGTCCGCAGCTCGACACGCCGCACGCGGGCCCGGCCCTCCGTCGCGAGGAGGAGCGATCGCGGATAGAGCGGGATCTCGAGTTCCGAGGCCCGGCGTACCACCTCCGGGCGGATGCCGCCGGGGGCCACGACCGCCGCCACGCGATCGCCCAACTCCGCGAGCACGCGGTGGGCCCGCGCGCCTCCGCCGACGACCACGGCGCGCCGGAAGGTGGGCCGAGGGCCCGGTCCGGGAAACGCGAGGGCCGCCTCGGCCGTGAGGACGCCGGGCCGGTCGTTCCCTCCGAACAGAAGGCCAGCGTCGAAGCTCCCCGTGGCGACGACGACGGTGCGCGCGCGCAGCGCGAGGCTCGCGGCGGGCTCGGAGTATCCGAGGAGGGTGAACGGAGCGGCCGCATCCGCCGCGCGCACCGGGAGGAAGGTGACGGCGGCGCGCGGCGACACGTCGCATCCCGGGATATCGATGGGAGCGAGGGTCCGATCGAACACCGTGGGGCGCCGCCCGGCCCGGACGAGCGCGGCCGCGATCGCTCGACCGCTCGCCCCGGCTCCGACGACCGCGATGTCGGTCGAGGTCAGCCGCATCGGGGCCGCGGCCGGCGTCGGCCCGGGGGAGTCCGGCACCCGGCCCCCACCGAGGAGTCGCCGTACCCCCCACTGATAGACCGAGGTGAGGAACGCCGGCCGGCGCAGCCCGCGCAGCGCGTCCAGGCCGCTCGGGAAGACGAAGTCGATCCCGCCCAGTAGGTCCCACCGAGGGCTGGGCCAGCCGCGCTCGCTCTCCACCGCGTCGCCCGTCGACGGAACGGCGCGGCAGGCGCGTACACCGGGGTGCCCGTTCACCCGAACGAGACAGCCCGTGCATTGGCCGATCCCGCAGAACGGACCCCGCGGCCGGCGGTAGCGGTTCGACCGGGTGAGGATCGGGAATCTCCGGTCGAGGAGCGCGGTCAGGAGCGG
Source organism: Thermoplasmata archaeon (assembly GCA_030040035.1). Lineage (GTDB taxonomy): Archaea > Thermoplasmatota > Thermoplasmata > Lutacidiplasmatales > UBA184 > Lutacidiplasma. The sequence continues at coordinate 1,439 of JASHUJ010000123.1, read as the reverse complement.
CTCGTCCCGGCGCGACTCCTCGGCGTGTCCCCGGTACGTGAAGCGTACTCCCCGGGAGCTGGCCATGGACCGCGGTCACCGGCGAGCCGGAGCGCGCTCTTACCGCTGACCGGCGCGGCCGATCGGGCGCCGACGGGCACTCGCGCCGCCGGCCGGTTCTCGGGGGGCGAGTGGGGGTTCGACTCGGCCCCGCCCGAGGGGGAGCTCCGTCGGAGGGCCGTCGACCTCGGACCGGCCGTCCTAAGCTATATAGAGAATAGTGAGTCGCCCCACGTACATTCCATGCGTAGCAGCGGCGGATTCCACGGTCGTCGGATCCAAAAGACGGGCGGATCGACCTACATCATCAGTCTCCCGAAGAACTGGGTCACCGCCCGCGGACTCGGTCCGGGCGACGTCCTCCTCTTCACGCCCCGGGCCGACGGCTCGCTCACGATCTTTGCCGAGTCGTCCGGGCCGGGCGAGACCGAGCGACGCGTCGTCGAGGTGGACAACGGCATGGATACGGAGCACCTCTTCCGCCGTCTGATCGCGGAGTACATCGCGGGCTATCCCCTGCTCGAGATCCGGACCGAGGGCCGGATGAGCCCGAAGACCCGGGAAGTGATCCGGAACTTCGCGCAGCGGATGATCGGTCCCGAGATCCTCGAAGAGACGAGCGAGGGCGTGATCCTCCAGGACGTCGTCGGGGCGAACCCGCTCCCGATCCCGTCGATCATCCGACGGGAGCACCAGATGGTGCGCGCAATGCACGTCGACGCCATGGCCGCGTTCCGCACCCGGGACGCGTCGATCGCGCGCGACGTGGTCGACCGGGATTGGGAGGTGGACCGGCTCCACTGGTTCCTCGAAAAGCAGGTGACGAGCGCGCTCCGGGACGCGCGGATCCTCGCGACCCTCGGACTCACGCTCCCGGAGTGCTCGACGTACCTGCTCGCCTCCCGGGTCCTCGAGCGGATCGCGGACCACGCCGTGCGCATCGCCGACTCGGTGGCGATCCTGGGGCGCGACCCGACGCCGGACCGCCTCGCGGCCGAGCTCGACCGGATGAGCGTCGCGGCCGCGACCGCGCTCTCCGACGCGCTCGACAGCCTCGACACCCGGGACATCGCGAAGGCGAACCGCGTGATCGACGCGGCGCACGAGCTCACCCGGGAGCGCGACCACATCCTGCGCGAGCTCTCCTCGAAGCGAGGACGGCTCGCGGTCGGCCTCGCCTACGTGCTCGAGAGCCTCGAGCGCGCGGCGTTCTACGCGAGCGACCTCGCCGAGATCGCGATCAACCGAGCCGTTGAGTCCCCGCCGCGGGTCGAGGAGTTCGTCTCGGCCCGATCCGCAAAGCTCGCCGTCCCCGCGACCGGCAGCTGATCGGCGCCGTCCCCGTCCGCGCCGGGGTCGTCGGGCCCGGGGCTCGTTCGATTAGGCCGGTCCGAGTACCG
>JASHUJ010000015.1 GCA_030040035.1 Thermoplasmata archaeon | reverse complement strand
AGCCTGCGCACCGCCGGAGCGTCCTCGGCGAACTCGTTGGCGAGGAACTTCCGGGCCACCCGACCCAACTGCCGCTCCGGGATCGACTTGGACCGGAACTCGCCGTAGACGTCGATGCGCGTCCGTCGTCCGCGGGGCGTGTAGACGTACGTCCACTTCGATCCGGCAAGCGGGCCGTTGAGCAGCTCCTGGACGGTCGTGACCGGCGGAAAGAACGTGATCCGCATCGTCTCGCGGATCCACCGACGCCCGTACTTTCGCTCCGCGGCGTACCGCAGCACGAACGGGCCCTTCAGGAGCGCCTTGAATTTTCCCCCGCGCGTGGTCTTGTGCGTGGTATCGTGGTCCGCTCCCCCGAAGATGTACTCCCAGACCACGTCGCGGGTCGCGTCGAACTCGCTGCCGGTGTCGGCGACGAACACCATGCACGGGGCACGCCGCGGGGTGATTTAACCCGTGGACCGGCGGGCGGCTGCGCCGCGATGGCCCTCGACCGCGGGCGGGGACGACCCGGGCCGGGCGACCCGTAAAATCGGCGCGGTGCATGGGCCCTCGAGGATTCGGTCATGGACGACGTGATCCAGGGAATGGAAGCCGTGACGGTGCACATTCGCGACATCGAGCGAGCCCGGACGTTCTACTCGAAGGTGCTGGGGCTGAAGGAGCTGAGCTACCTTCCGGCCGCGTCGCGCGCGGCCTTCGCGATCCCGGGCACGACCACGCAGCTCACGATGCACATCATGGGCGAGAGCGAGGGCGGGCGGGAGCCGGGCACGGTCTCGGGGATCGTCTTCTCCCATGCGGATCCCACGGCGGCCTGTGCCGAGATCCGTCGTCGCGGCGGCACGATCGTCGATGAGCCTCACACCTTCCAGGCGGCGGTCGGTACGGTGACCCTGGGCGTGGTCGCCGACCCGGACGGAAACCAGTTCGTGATCCGGCACGTCCACGCGTGAGGTGCGTTCGACCCGGCCGGCGTCAGCCGCGCTTGGGGACCTGCGAGAACCACCACTGGTTGCCCCACGGGTCGGCGACTCCGCCGCGACGGTCCCCGTCGGGCATCTCGGCCGGGGGCCGGACGCCGGTCGCTCCGGCCTTCACGGCCTTCGAGAACGCCGCGTCGCAGTCGTCGACGTACAGGTGGAGCATGGCCGGGTACGGTCGGCTACCGGCGGGCACGTCGGCGAGCATCACGACGCTGTCCGCGACACGCACCTCCGCGTGGTGGATCCGCCCGTCGGGATCCGCCTCCCGGTAGGAGAGCGTGCCACCGAGCGCCTTCTCGATGAACTGGATCAGGCCGGGGGCGTCCCGGACCACGAGATACGGCGCCAGCTTCGGAGATCGGGTCGGCTCCATCGGCCCGCCAACGCCCGGTGCGAGAAAAGGTCGAGCCCCGATGACTCGGGCCCGGGGCCCCACGATCGTCGGCGCCGGGGCCTACGATCTCCCGAGCCGCGCGACCTCGGGGTACCGGTAGCACGTGACGAGATGGTCGTTCACCATCCCCACGGCCTGCATGTGGGCGTAGACGATCGTGGATCCGACGAACCCGAACCCTCGCCGCTTCAGATCCGCGCTGAACGCGTCGGACTCGGGCGTCGTGGCCGGCACCTGGCCCCCGCGACGCCATCGATTCTGTCGGGGGCGACCGCCCACAAACTTCCAGCAGTAGCCGTCGAAGCTGCCGAACTCCCGCTGGATCTCGAGGAAGGCGCGCGCGTTCTTCACGGCCGATTCGATCTTCCGGCGGTTGCGGATGATCGACGCGTCCCCGACGAGACGCTCGACTTGTTTCGGGCCGAACTTCGCCACCCGGACGGGGTCGAAGCCGGCGAAGGCCTTCCGGTACCCCGTCCGCTTGCGGAGGACGATCGACCAGCTAACCCCGGCCTGCGCGCCCTCGAGCACGAGGAACTCGAAGTGGCGACGGTCCTCGTGGACCGGTACCCCCCATTCCTGGTCGTGGTACGGCCGGATCAACGGGTCGTCGAGCACGGCCCACGCGCACCGCCTCACCGGGTCGGTCGTCGCTCGGCTCACGCGGATCTCTCCTCGGGGTCTCACGTGGGGCCGAACTTCGACCGAAGCCAGTCGTGCACCAGCGGGATCGCCCTCACGTACAGCGAGACATGCCCCTCGTCGGGAAGGAGGTGGAGGTCCGCCTGGGGCAACCGGGCGGCGATCCACTCCCCGTGTGCAACGGGGACGAACCGGTCCTGACGCCCGTGCCAGACCTGCACGGGCACCCGGATCGAGGCGAGTTCGAACCCCCAGGGCTCGACGTCGCTCAGCCCGTCGTCGCGCATACCGGCCCCGCCGGATCGGAGGCCCTCCCGGCCCTGCACGAGGAAGAAATCGACCAGTTCGGGGCTCATGACCCCGAGGTCGACGTCGGAGAGCAGCGAGCGGAACATCTCGAAGATCTGATCGGCCGTGGCCGCGCGCATCTGTTGGGCATCCGTCTCGACCTTCGCCTCCCAGGCGACGCGGTCGTTCAGCAGCAGGCGGAAGTCCTCCAGGTTCGCTTCGCCCATACCGGTCAGCGCGTCCAGCCCTTCCGCGCGGAACGGCGCGACCCCCGCGAGGCTCGAGGCCGCGACGACCCGATCGGGCAGCAGCGCGGCGCAGGCGAGCGCCGGGGCGCCCCCTCCCGAGTGACCCCAGACCGCGAAGCGGTCGATCCCGAGACGGTCGGCGATCGCCGCCACGTCGCCCGCGACGTCCCCGACGCTCCGTCCCCGGAGCGCGGTCGATCCCCCGTAGCCCGGTCGGTCGTAGCCGATCAGGCGGATGCGCTTCGCCCGCGCATCGGCGACGTGCGGGGGATAGAGCAGCCGAGCTCCGGGGGAGCCGTGGAGCGAGAAGACGGGCGCGCCATCGGGATCGCCGTCCTCGACGACCTGGAGCACGCGGGCGCCCTCGCGACGGACGGTGTGTTCCTTCTTCCGATGCGCTCGGATCCTCGGTACGCCGGTCGGTATGTAGGGCCTTCGGCGGCGTGTCCGTCCGCCCGGGGTCAGTTCGGGGGCGTCTTTCCGGCGCTCTTGGAGAAGCGCATCGGGTCGAACGGGGCGAGGTCGAAGCCCGGGTCCTCGCCGTGGGCCAGGCGCGCTGCGATCTCGCCGAGTACGCTCGTGAACTTGTAGCCATGGCCGGAGCACGCGCTGACGAGCACCACCTGGTCGAATCGCGGGTGGCGTCCCAGGAGAAAGTGGTGGTCGGGCGCCATCGTGTAGAGGCACGAGGTCCACGAACGGGGGTGCGGATCCACCCCGACGAAATGCTCCCGGACGAACTCCTCCGCCGTACGGGCCTCGGAATCGTGGACCGTGCGGTCCGCCGCCTCGGGGCGGGGGATCACGGTGCCGCCCCACGAGCCGATCTTGACGCCGTCGCCGAAGTCCGGGAGCCCGTACTTCTCCCGATCGCCTCCTAGGTCCCAGAGGAACACCGGCATCCGGTCCGGTCGGACGGAGGTCCGATCGCTTGGCGAGAACCAGGCGACCAGCTGCCGCTCGATGCGCAGGGGGAGCGCGAGGTCCGGGAACAACGAGGGGGTCCAGGATCCCGAGGTCACGACGAGGGACCGGGCCCGGTATTCGCCAGCGCGAGTACGGACATCGACGGCGCCCTCGCTCGCGGCCCACGAGACGACGGGCTCGCCGTAGTGCAGCTCCGCTCCCGCGGCCGTTGCTTGGGCGGCGTAGGCCGCCATGCAGTTCTCGGGGAACACGGCCCCCGCCTCGGCGTCCCAAACGGCCACGTCCTGATCCTGCACGCGGAACTGCGGGTACCGCTCCCGGACGTCGGCGGCCGAGAGCCGCTCGTGCTGGAGCGACCAGCGCTCCGCGCTGCGAAGCGCGCCCGCGATCAGGGGGCTGGCGGGGGATCCCAGGAACAGTCCCCCGGTCTTTCGGATGATCGGCACGGAGGTCGAACGCTGCAGCTCGTTCCACAGTACTTGCGCGCGTTGCACCAGCGGGACGTACTCCGGGCCCTCGGAGTACGAGGTGCGGTAGATGCGGGTCTTGCCGTGCGACGACCCGAGCGCGTGGCCCGCGGGGAATTGCTCGAGCCCGAGGACCTTGGCTCCCCCGGAGGCGAGGTGGGCCACGGCCGACGAGCCCGCGCCGCCGAGACCGATTACGATCACATCGAGTTGGCTCATCCTGCGTTCTCGGGGACCTGGTCGGTGCGCGGGTCCGACCGGACCGGCGGTAGGTCAGGGGGGACTTACGGGTAGCGGCCGGACCTTCCCTTCGCCGCGGGAAGCGTCAGGTGCCGGGAGGCGACGGACCCGACTCCGGGCCCGAGCTCGCGGCGGGGGGCGCCGTCGCGGCCGCGGGGGCGGTCGACGCGGTTGGAACGGACGCCCCGACCGGCTCGACCTGGAGCGACCTCGGTTTGACCCGGACCTGGATCGTCTCGGCCTTGGGCGTGATGAGGTTCCAGCCGGCCTTGAGGATCGTCGCGCCCACGAGGTACTCGACGATGAGGAAGGTGAAGATCACGATCGGGAGGCCGTTGAACGTGCTGTTGAGGGTCGAGTTCCCGCCCCCGCTCCCGCCGAGATGGAACAGCGGGTACGAGCCCGACGGCGGGCTCTGAGTGTACTCGTACGCCTGGAAGAATCCGAAGAGCAGGATGCCGAGCCCGATCGCAAGGACCACCGTGCCGAGCCGCTTCTCGTAGGCGCGGTCCATTGGGTGAGAACGCGGGCGGAGGGCGGCATAAACTCACCGTTCGACCGCCCGCACGACTCGGGGGAGGCTGCGGTACGGATCGAGTCCGACCGCCGCGGAGGTTTCTATACTGGGGCCCGTTCGGGGGGGCATGGCCAGCCCGTCGTCCACGATGGTCCGGTGCACGACCTGCGGAACGGAGTTCTCTTCGACCGACGCGGCGGCGATGGCCGCCCATGCCGGTCACCCGCTCGAGCACATCCAGCAGGGCTGATCCGCTCCGCGCCGCATCGCAATCGCTTTCCGCTCGGGCGCGGCACCGGGACCGTCCGACCGGATCGCCATGCCGTCGCGGGAGCGCTATGACGTCGTCGTCGTCGGCGCGGGCGCGTTCGGTCTCGCCTCGGCGTACCACCTCATCGAACGGCGGCCGGATCTGTCGGTCCTCGTCGTCGACGCGCGGTCCGGCCCCGGCGAGGGGTCGATGGGGGCGAGCGCGGCGATGGTCCGCGACGTCTTCAGTTCGCCCGACAACCGGGTCCTCGCGCGCAACTCGATCGCCTTCTACCGCCACCTGCTCGCGACGCACGACGACCTCCGTGCCCCGGTTCCGCTGCTCGACCTCTACGGCTACCTCTGGCTGCTACCGGAGCGCGAGCTCCGCGAATACTCGGGGTTCCTGCGCGCCCCGGAGAGCGCGATCGAGACGGAGGTCCTCGACCTGGCGGGCGTCCGCTCGTGCTCCGGACTCGAGCCGAACCCCACCCGGTGGTTCGAGGGCGACGCGGCGTCGCCGCCCGATCCGATCGCCGGGGGCCTCTTCGGGCGCAACTGCGGCGCGGTAGCGCCCGAGATGCTCGCCGCGTTCTACGCCCGGGAGGCGCGTCGACGGGGCGTCGAGTTCGCGTTCGACACGGTCGTTCAGCGGCTCTCGTTCGAGGGTCGGGAGGAGATCCTCCTCCACGAGCCCTCGAAGATGCCGTTCGCGTTCCAACAGAGCATGCGGGGCCGGCTGCGGATCTCGCGGGTCGCCTTCGGGGACGGCCGGTCCGTCCGGGCGGATACCGTCATCGTCGCGGGCGGCGCCTGGTCGGCGAAGATCCTCGATCCCCTCGGCTACGCGACCGCGTGCAGCCCGCGACGGCAGATCCTGTTCGCCGTTTCGGGGCCAGTGATCGACCAGCTCCTCGCCTGGCAACCCCCGGTCCAACCGATCGACCGGCCCGGAGGTCGTACCCGGTTTCCCTTCGTCATCCTGCCGAGCGGGATCACGCTGAAGCCGATCTTTCCGCAGCGACACCTTTGGGTCGGCTTCTGCGACACGGTCGCCCACCCGATCGGCACGCTCGAGGACCCGGGTCGCGACGGGCGGCTCGACTACAACATGGCGGCCCTCGGGGACCGGGACGCGTACGTCACGGACGTGCTGCCGGCCCTCTCACCCTACTTCCCCGGCTTCGACACTTCGGGGGTCCGGCTCGAGAATTCGTGGGGAGGCTACTACAACTTCAGCCCCGAAGGCGCCCCGGTGCTGACCGAGGAGACATTCGGGGTGATCTTCGTCGGCGGCGACTCGGGGAGCGGCGTGATGAAGGCGGACTCGCTGGGACGGCTCGTCGCCGCACGCTACGAGGGCCGGCGCGACACTACGCTCTTTTCCGGCGAGACGTATCGTCTCGACCGCCTCTCGCTCGCCCACCGGTCCGTCGCGGAGGAGAAGCTCATCCTGTAGGCGAACGGGATCCCCGTTCCGAATACCTTCAAACGCCGCCGGAGGTACGTCCGGCGGCTGTGAGCGCCGCGGACGAAGGCGCGTCCATCCACTGGCCGGATCGCTTCCGACCGGAGCGCGCGCCGGTGCATGTCCGCAACGAGATCGATATCGGGGCGAGCCCGGACCGGGTCTGGACGTGGCTCGTTCGAGCGACGGAGTGGCCGAACTGGTATCCGAACTCGGCCGACGTTCGCCTCGAGAGCGGCGGATCGGAGCTGCGGGCCGGGACCCGCTTCCGCTGGCGCACGTTCAGTGCGAGCCTCGCCTCCCGCGTCGAAGAGTTCGAGGCGCCCACCCGTCTCGCGTGGAGCGCTCGAGGCACGGGGGTCGACGTCTACCATGCCTGGCTCCTCACCCGGTCGCCCGCTGGGGGCTGCCACGTGCGCACCGAGGAGAGCCAGTACGGGGCGCTCGCGCGGTTCGACCATCTCCTCCGGCCCCTCCGGATGAGCCGGGGACACCAGCTGTGGCTCGAGAACCTGCGCGCCCGCGCGACGAGCGGACCGCCGCCGGATGACCTGAAATAGGGCCCCCTCGCTCGGTCGCGCGATGCCCTCGGCCTCGCGGACCCTGCTGTGGTACCTGCTCGCGGGGACGCGCGGGGGGCCGAACCGGATCCGCATCCTCGAGGAGCTCCGGGTCCACCCCAACAACGCCCACCAGCTGTCGGCGCAGCTCGGGATCGACTACCGCACGATCCGTCACCACCTGGGCCTCCTCGAGCGCAACGGCCTCGTCTATCGGCCGGTCGGACGCGGGTACGCGGCGCCCTACGAGCTCGCTCCGGACGTCGAGGTCCGCTTCGAGGAGATCCGCGCGATCCGGAACGGAACCGGGTCCGGTCGGCGCGCCACCGCGCGAACCCCCGCGTCGGAGGCGGGGAGGATGGGAACGTGACGACGGTCTGGATGGACCTCTCGCTCGTGCTCGGGATCGCGAACATCGGGCTCACGGTCGTGCTGTTCGGACTCTACCGGCGGGTCTACGCCCAGACCCGGGCGTCGTTCAGCCTCGCGCTCGTTCTGTTCGCGGGCGCGTTCGTCGTCCAGAACCTCCTGGTCGTCTACTCTTACCTTGCGACCATGCCGTTGATCCCCGATTCGCTCTCGCCGTTCCTGTTCGGCATCGGGATCACCGAGGCGGCCGGACTCGGGGCGATCCTCTGGACCGCTCTCCATTAGGCCGGCCCGCGGAGGCGCGGGATCGCCGAGTCGGCCGCCGCCCGGCCGACTGGGGCTGGATTCGGGCGAGACTCGGGTCGAATTCTGTGCGAGGAAGAAGTACGGCCGGTCGGGTAGCCGCCGGCGATGAGGGCGTTGGGAATCGCCGCGGTGGGAGCCGCGCTGACGCTCATCGTGATCGCCGGACCGAGCTTCGCCGCGTCCCTCGCGCCGAGCGCGCGAGGATCGGGCGACGCCGGCGCGGTCTTCACGATGACGAACGCGCTGTCGGGGAACGAGATCGTGACGTATGCGCGGGCCAGCAACGGCGACCTCACGTGGGTCGGAAACTTCTCGACCGGAGGGACCGGTACCGGCGCGAGCCTCGCCGACCAGGGGAGCCTCGCGGCCAGCGCGAACGGCCAATGGCTCCTGGCGGTCGACGCGGGCAGTAACCAGGTCTCGGTCCTGCACGTAACGGTCGCCTCGGGCGCGCCGTCGCTCCGGCTCACCGACGTCGTCGCGTCGGGCGGCGTGCTGCCCGTCAGCCTCACGATCTTCGGGAGCACGGTCTACGTGCTGAACGTCGGGGACACGATCAGCCCCGGGAACATCGCCGGCTTCACGCTCTCCAGTTCGGGGCAGCTCGTCCCGCTCGCCGGCTCCACCCAGGCGCTGAGCACGAGCGGCGCGACCGGCGCTGCCCAGATCTCCTTCGGACCGACGGGCACCCTGCTCGCCGTCACGGAGAAGTCGACGAACCTCATCGACGTCTACGACGTGAACGCGCACGGGGTCGCTCGGCCGGGCACCTTCTCGCCGTCGGACGGCTCGACCCCCTACGGCTTCGCGTTCACCCCGCGCGGCCAGCTGGTGGTCAGCGAGGCCGCTTCGGGGAGCCTCTCGTCGTACCGGGTGCATGCGCACGGCTACTTCGAGGTGATCAGCGGGTCGGTCTCGGACTTCGAGACCGCCCCCTGCTGGGTCGTCGTGACCCCAAACGGGGGAATCGCGTACACGACGAACGCGGACAGCGACTCGATCTCGAGCTACGCGGTGGCCGCCAACGGGCGCCTCGCGCTCCTCCAGTCGGTCGCGGCGGTCACGGGAGCCGCACCCACGGACCTCGCGCTCGTCGGGAGCGGCCAGCTCCTCTACGTGCACGACTCGGCCGGCGGGACGATCGAGGGATACGAGGTCGCCGCGGATGGCGCGTTGACGTGGATCGGAACGACCGGGGCCCTGCCCGGGAGCGACGAAGGCCTGGTCGCGATCTGAACGAGTCGGCCCCCGGGGCGAGGACACGTCCTCCCCCGGGGAACCCCTTCCGCCCGCCCGAAACCGGGGCGTCGGCCCTCCGACCGATGGATCCGCGCGGGAGAACGGCCCCTATTCGGCCGGGAGCTCGAGCGCGCCGGCGGCCGCGTCGCGCACGACGCCGCGCAGCCGGCTGCGGTCGACCGCGAGCCAGCGATACGCACCCTCGACCTCAATGTTCGCGATCAGGATGTTGCGGTGGGCGAGGCCGGAGCGGAAGCGCATCAGCGAATCGAACAACGTGATCGGATCGTCCCGGGTGAGGCGCGACAATTCCTGGGTGGTCCCGAGCCAGCCCCCGCTCTCGACCAGCCGGCCGAGCACTCGGACATACCGCTCGAGCTCGGGGTTCTGGACCGCCGGGATCGCCCGCGCGCCCGAGATCGAGGGGTCGATCTCCTCGATGGTGTTCTGCACGGCCGGCTCGGGGACCGGGTCGGGGTCGCCCCGGTCCGCGTGGTGCGCCAGACGGTCGAGGTCGCGCAGCGCGAGATCGATGTCCTCGTCCAGTTCTCGGAACCGGTCGCCCGGGGCCGCGTCGGGGTCCGGAGCCTCCACCGAGCTCGGGACTTCGGGGCCCGGCTCGGCCATGGGCGAGCGGAGGATCGGGATCGCGACATCGGGATCGGAGATGCGCGCCTCGACGATCCGGACGAACTCGTCGATCGTCGGCTCGGTGAGCGGGCGCAGGTTCCGCCGCATGCGGAACCGGTCGAGCGCGCTCCGCAGCTCCACGCTCGGAGCGAGGAACGCGCGGCGCTGCGCGCCGTCGCGCAGGACGATCCACGGGCGCGAGCGGGTGTCGCGGTAGAGTTGGAGGCCGGCGAACGCCACGAGATCGGAGTAGAGCTGATGCGCCGGTGGGCCGCCCATCGCGCTGATCGGGGGGGTCCACGCGCCGGCCCCGCGGCTCAGGTCCCGGATCTTGACGTCCTCGATCCCCACGCTCTCGTCGCCTGCCCGCCGGTGCTCCGGTTGGACGCGGAGTCTCTCGGCGCGCGGAGATTCTGGTTTCGTTCGGGGTATAGTTCTTCCGAGTCACAGGAAGCGCTCCGACCGCCGGGACGCCGGTCGGGCGGCTTCCGACGGCGCGCGAGGCGCCGAACGGACCCGGCTCACTTCGGCGGCGAGGATCGAGCGCGGCGACGACGTCCCGGTGGCGGTCCCGGCGAGGTCGCTTGGAACAGACCGATGAGGTTCCCTTCGGGATCGGCCCCGATGTAGCTCCAGCCCATGCCCGGCACTTCCATCTTGCCGACCGCCTCGGTCCCGCCGGCGTCCGTGAACGCGCGGATCGCCTCGTCGATCGCGTCGACCATCACGAAGTTCCGGGGCTGGTCGGTGGGGCGCATCTTGCGATACATGCCGCCGCCGACGCTCTCTCCTTGCGGCCCGGTCGAGATGAGCCAGTACTCCATGTCGGGCATCGGCCCCTTCTCGATCTCCCAACCGAACACGCGCCGGTAGAATTCAGCGAGCCTCTCCACATCCGTCGCCGGGATCTCGAAGTGAACGATCGTCTTCACGACCATGGGATCCTCGCGCGGGACCATCCGGTTCCGGCTTAAGACCCTCGTCCCCGGAATCTCCGGAACGTCGCCGAGCGCGCCGGTAGGGATCGCGCGTTCGCACGCTTCCGGGAGTGGGTGCGAGCCCAAATCCACGGCTTTCCCGCGAAGCCGCTTCCCGTGTCTCGATAGATTAATCCCCTCAACTCCGGAGCTTACTCGATCTGTCGTGCAGGAGCCATCCTCGACCGCGAACCTCCCCGCGAGGAGCTCTCCCTCGCATCGACTCACCCACTTCTCCCACCGGTACGTGCTGCCCGTCGTCGGCAGTTGCGCGGTGACGCTCGGCTCGCTCGTCCTGCTCGGCGACTGGAAGGGCACGGGACCCGCGATGTATTGGACGCTCCTCGCGGCCGGCCTCGGCGCCTTGCTGACCTCGTTCGGCTATCTCGCGTGGCAGGAGACCGTTCCGGCGCGGAAGTCCCCCTCCCCCACCGGCCCCCCGGCCGCTCGCCCGCTCCCGATCACTCCGGCGCCCCTTCCGTTGCCGCCCGCCCCGCCGATCTCCCCCCTCCACGCCGCCGGGCACCGGCCCCACAGCGGGCTCGGGAGGGCGGCCGTTTCCGCCGCCCTGCGCTCGAGCGAGGACCTCTGGCACCAGTGGACCGCGCCAAAGTCCCGGCCGCTGGGGGTCGACCTCTCCGGGCCGGTCGCCGAGGCGTGGTACTTCCCGGCGAGATCGGGAGCGATCGCCCCGTTCGCCTCCCGGGACGAGGACCTCGTCTTCCTCGCGCCCGGTCGACGCGAACTCGTTCTCAGCTCACCGGCGGAAGCGACCGGGACGCCCCCCCCGGCGCCCCCCGTCGCCCGGCCGGCGGCGCCCACACGCACCCAGCCGTTCACCGAGCTCGAGCTCGAGGAACTGTTCCCGACCGATGCGGCGTTCGACGCGGTCGCCTTCAACACCCCGAGTCCCCCCTCGGCGATCGCCCCCGTCGTCTCTCCCGCGGGGGCGCCTCCCCCGCCGCCCGAGCCGACTCCGTCCGCTCCACCGGTCTCGGTACCTCCGGCGCCGACTCCCCCGCTTCCGCCGGTCCCGCCGGCCTGGGAACTCGAAGCGGCCAAGGTGGCAGCGCTCGGCGAATCCGGCCCCTACGTGGCCGGCCCGACGGGCCTCCTGCCGACGCTCGACTCGATCGACCATCAGGTCTACCTCGAGGCGATGAACCCGACTCCCCCGCACTTGCGCAGCGGGCGGGGTGCGACCCCGAGGAAGCCCACCCCAGCGCGCTCGCGCTCTGCTCGGCGTTACTCCCACGAGGCGGTCTGCGCGATGTGCGCGCGCAAGGTCGCGGGATTCCGATCCTGGGTCGATTGCCCGCAGTGCGGCCAGCCGATGTGCCGGGATTGCCTCGGCATCGCGTTCCTCTCGGGAGCGGACGGGCGGTGCTTCACCTGCCGCGAATCGCACGGACCGGCGGCGACGTAGGACTCCCGCCGGGAGCGACCGACCGGCTTCCGTAGCTCGGGCCCGGTGCCCGCGCCCAGGACCTCGGGCGCGGTCGCGCGACGTACTATAGGGACCTCGCGCCTCTAGCCCGGTCAGTCGAGGGGTCGAAACATGGCAGAACGTCTCCCGGGTCCGGTCGAGCTCGCGGGTAGCTGGCTTCCCCCCGTCCCGGGCGCACGGTCGGTCGGACCCTGGTCGCCCGAGGAGGAAATCGAACTGACGCTCCTCCTCCGGCGTACCCCGCCAGGCTCGACGGGGTCCGGAGGGGTCGGGCCGCTCGGCCCCGATCTGGGTCGACGGGTCTACCTCACACGCGCCGAGTTCGATCGACGATTTGGCATCGCGCCCACGGAGCTCGAGGCTCTCCGAGAGTTCGCCCGGCTTCACGGCCTGACCCTCCGTCCCCCGGGCTCCCTCGGTCGTGCGGTCCGGCTTCACGGAAGAGTTTCGGATCTCGGTCGAGCCTTCGGGGTCGAGATCCTACGATTCGATCATCCGACGGTGCCGTACCGTGGACCACAAGGGCCCGTCCGACTCCCCGCTCCCCTCGCCGGTCTGGTCACGGGGGTGTTCGGGCTCGACTCACGGCCGGTCCTGCGCCCCCACTTCCGCCGGAACACCGATCCCCAAGCCTCGGGCTACTCGCTTCCCGAGGTCGCGAGCGCGTACCAGTTCCCCCCGCCGGTCGCGGGGTCCAGCCCGTCGATCGGGATCCTCGAGTTCGGGGGTGGATACACGGCGTCGGACCTTACCGAGTACTTCGGAGGTCTCGGGCTCGAGGTCCCGAACGTCGTGACGGTCGGAGTCGACGGGGCCGGGAACGCCCCGACCGGCGATCCGAACGGTCCCGACGCCGAGGTCGAGCTCGACCTCGAGGTCGTCGGAGCTCTCGCACCGTCGGCCCGGATCACCGTTTACTTCGCACCGAACACGGAGCAGGGGTTCGTCGACGCGCTCTCGACCGCGATCCACGATGCCGCTCACGCTCCCACCGTCGTCTCGGTGAGCTGGGGCTCGCCCGAGTCGAGCTGGACGGGCCAGGCCCGGGGCGCGCTCGAGACCGCGGCCCAGGACGGCGCGGCGATGGGGCTGACGATCCTGGCGGCGGCCGGCGATCAGGGGGCGTCCGACGGCGAGCCCGCCGGCACGCTCGCCGTCGACTTTCCCGCGTCGAGCCCCTACGTGCTCGGTTGCGGGGGTACCCGGCTCGAGCTCTCGGGCACCACGATCGTTTCCGAGGTCGTGTGGAACGATCTCAGCGAGGACGAAGGGGCCACGGGGGGTGGGGTGAGCGAGGACTTTCCACTCCCGTCCTACCAGTCGAACGCCGACGTTCCGAGCGCGCCGAACGGGTTCGAGGGGCGGGGCGTACCGGACGTCGCCGCGGACGCGGATCCCGAGACGGGCTACGCGGTGTTCGTCGACGGGGCGGCCGCGGTGATCGGGGGGACCAGCGCCGTCGCGCCGCTGTGGGGCGCCTTGATCGCGCGGCTGTCCGAGTCGCTGGGCAAGCCCCTCGGCTACGCGAATCCCCTCCTGTACCCGACCGGCGTGGCCGCCTCGTTCCGCGCGATCACGAGCGGGAACAACGATGGCTATTCCGCCGGGCCCGGCTGGAACCCGTGCACCGGCCTCGGCTCTCCGCAAGGTGCCGCGCTGCTCGCCGCCCTGCGGACGTCGGGCGCCGGGGGCGCCGCTCCGTGAGCCACGGGCGACACTGGCTCGGATTCCTCCGGTCGATGAAAGGGTGAAATGGGCCCGAACGCTCTCAGAACGCATGTTCGGATTCTCGCAGCCCGCGACGCCGATGCCGACCGATCCCAACGACCGACTCGGGCGCATCGAGGCCAAGATCGATCGGATGGCGCGCTGGAATCAGATCACGATGATCGTCACCATCCTGGTGCTGCTGGTCCTCGTCGCGCTCATCATCTGAAGCGGACGGGCCGCACCGACCCCCGCCCCATCGAGCGCCGGCGCCGCTCCGAAGCGAAAAGACTCTTCTGAGGGCGAGATGATGAACGGTCGTGGGGAGCACGGGGGGCACGAGGACCGGCGCGGGCCGGTCACCCGCCCGCCCCTCGCCCTCGAAACGGATCCCGGCCCGGTCGCCCCCGGACTCCGGGCGATCGCCCTCCATCTACGACTACGCCCTGATCGGCGACCTCGCCACGGCGGCGCTCACCTCCCGGTTCGGATCGATCGATTGGGCGTGCTTCCCCCGGTTTGACTCGCCGTCCACCTTCGCCCGGATCCTCGACCGGGCGAAGGGCGGCTACTTCCAGATCGCGCCGCGGGAGGCGTTCCGTTCGCAGCAGGCGTACCTCCCCTCGACGGCGATCGTCCGGACGACGTTCTCGCTGGAGGGCGACCGGGCGCTCCACGTCACCGACTTCATGCCGGTCGTCCCGCCGAACGAGTCGGGGGTCGCCCCGATGATCGTCCGGTCCGTGGAGGCGAGCGGCGGGCGCGTCGGCGTCGACGCGATCATCGACGCCCGGCCCGACTACGCGCAGATCCGGCCCACGTGGTCGGCCGCGGGGGAGCGCTGGCTCGGACGATCCCGGGCGGGGACCGTGGCGGTCCGACCCGGCTGGATCCTGCGCGCGACATCGGCCGGGCTTCGCGGCCGCACGGTCCTCGAGGACGGTGGCCGCGCGGTCTTCGAGCTCTGGTGGGGGGCGGAGCGGCCGACGCGCGATCCGGCGTCCGAGCTCCGTCGGGTGACCGAACAGTACTGGACCGACTGGGTGCACCCGCCCGAGAGCCCGATCCATCTGCTCGCCGGACGCTGGCATCCCTGGGTGGAGCGCTCGGAGATCACCCTGAAGCTCCTCTCCCGGGCGGATTCCGGCGCGTTCCTCGCGGCGCCCACGACCTCGATCCCCGAGTGGCCCGGCGGGACGCGCAACTGGGACTACCGCTACGTCTGGATCCGGGACGCGGCGTTCACCGCCCAGACGTTCGCCCTGTTGGGCCACGTCTTCGAGGCGAGCTCGTTCTTGCGCTGGACCGTCGACACCCTGCACCGCTCGACCGACCCGCACCACCTGAACGTCATGTACGGCAGCGGAGGCGAGACGGACCTCTCCGAGCACTTCCTGCCGCATCTCGCGGGCTACCTCGGCTCCCGGCCGGTCCGCGTGGGGAACGCGGCCGCCCACCAGTTCCAGCTCGACATCTACGGCGAGCTCCTCGATGCCGCGCGCCTGCTCGCCGAGTTCGAGCCCGAGGCGCTGGACCGCACCTGGGCGCTGCTCGAGCGGCTGGCGGACGAGGTCGTCCGGCGCTGGCGCGAACCCGACCGGGGGATCTGGGAGCTCCGCAGCCGGCCCGCGCACTACGTGCACTCGAAGGTGATGGCCTGGGTCGCGCTCGATCGGGCGGTCCTCCTCGGTCGGCAGTACGGCTCCCACGAGCCGGTGGTCCGGTGGGAACGCGAGCGCGAGCGGATCCGCGCGCTCGTGCTCGCGCGCGGCTTCGACGCGCGCCGCGAGATGTTCGTGCAATCGTTCGAAGAGCGGGTCCCGGATGCGGCGAACCTGCGGATCCCGCTCGTCGGGTTCCTCGCTCCGGACGATCCGCGGATCGCGGGCACGATCCTCGGGATCGAGCGGGAGCTCAGCGACGGTCCGTTCGTCCATCGCTTCCGACCGAGCCGCCACACGGGGGGGCCGGAGGGGGCGTTCCTCCCATGCTCGTTCTGGCTGGTCGAGTGCCTCGCCCGGGCGGGCGAGCGCGAGCGCGCGCGTCGGAACTTCGAGCTCCTCCTCGAGGCCGCCAGCCCGCTCGGCCTCCTCGCGGAGGAGTACGACCCCGAGCGACTGCGTCCGCTCGGCAACTATCCCCAGGCGTTCAGCCACATCGCGCAGCTCCGGGCCGCGCTCGCGCTCGGTCTCGCGACGATCCCGCGGTCGGTGCTCGAGCAGCATCCGGGCCTCGCCCGGGTCGCCCACCGGCGGCCGCCCCCGTCGTCCGAGCCGATCGCGCTGGCGACGGCGGAACCCGCGCGGGGGCGGACCCCGCGGCGCCGGTCCCGGGCCGGTCGGCGCGACCTCCGGGGGGACCGCCGCGGGGGCTCGGTTCGACAATCGCCCGAGCCGAGCGATCCGTAATTCGGCGATCGCCGGAGGGCCCTGCAAGTCCGGGGCCTCGAGATGGGACAAGGCTACTTGAACGCCGCTCGCGACCGGTGGCCCGGAGGCCACGAAGATGGCAGAAGAATGTGCGGATTGCGGAGCGTCGTTCAGCTCGGCCGCCGAGCTGGTGCGGCACGTGAAGGCGAGCCACCACGGCGGGGATCCGCAGGCCAGCCTCGCCATGAACCCCGAGTCGGAGCGGGCGGGGCTCGTCTGCGCGCTGTGCGGCCGACGATTCCGGGACCGGCAGTCCCTCGCGCGGCACAACCTGACGCCGCACTACCGATCGAACCAGTCCCGCGCCCCGAGCACCGGGTATCAGCCGGTCTACTGATCGC
>JASHUJ010000122.1 GCA_030040035.1 Thermoplasmata archaeon | reverse complement strand
GTCGCGATCGTGGTCGGCGGCATCGTTGCCTACCTCGGCTTCACGGGCGCGCTCGGCGGCCCGATCCCGTAGGCCCGCCCGGTCGACCGATGCGTACCTCGGTCGGATAAACCGCCCGACGTTCTGGGCTCCGTGGCCGATCGGAGCGCCCTCAGCTACGACGAGCGACGGGGCGCGAACACCGGCTGGTTGGTCGGGGGTCTCCTGATCCTGGCCGTCTTCGTGGCCGGCGGGGTCTTCTGGTTCACGTACCACCCGTGACCTCTGTCGGCGCCCGCGCGTCGGGCCAGCGGTAGAGGTAGACCTGGGCGGCTGCTTCGTGCTTCTCCGGCGTCCAGCCGGGGACCGGGTGGTAGTAGCTGACGAGCCGCGCGCCCGTACGGAGCTCGGATTCGAGCTTGGGCCGTAGCCGGGCCATGGCCCCCGGCCACAGGAACGCCGTAACGACCGTCGCCCCGCGGAAATCGAGGTCGTACATGTTCCCCCATTGGATCACGATCCGGTCCGCCGCGGGACCGAGGCGGCGCCGCAGACGGAGGATGAGCACGCGGATCGGCTCGACCTCCGCGCCGAGGACGCGCGCGCGGTACGTTCGAGCGGCTCGGAACACGATCGCTCCCGTGCCGGCGCCGAGGTCGTAGACGGTGTCCCGCGGCCCGACCTCCGCGAGGCGGAGCATCAGCTCCACGGTCGAGCGGGGCGTCGGCTGGTACCCCGCCCCGTAGACGAACGACGCGAAGACGAAGTAGGATACGATCAGCGCGCTACCGATGAGCGCCAGGGCGATCCACATCTGGAGGGAGAACATCGTACCTACCGCGAGCGGCGGACCGCGTTGCGTAGCCGGTCCGCGGCGGTCCGGGGATCGATCTCGCGGGCGACCACTCGGTCGAGCAGCCGGCGGAGGTCCGGATCGTTCTCCAGCTCCCGAGTGAGCTCACGACCGAGGCGATCGCGGACGAGGCCGACGATCTCGGCCGTCAGGCGCTGCCGCTCCCCGGTGCGCCGCGTTCCGGACGAGTCGAGGAACGACTCGTGCGCCTCGATCGCCCCCCAGAGGTCGGCGATCCCGCTCGGGACCGTGGTCGACGTGCCCACGATCCGCGGGGTCCACCGACCGGCGGCGGGCGCGAGGCCGACGAGCTCGGCGAGGTCGCGTCGGGCCGTATCGGCCCCGGGCAGATCGATCTTGTTGACACAGAAGACGTCGGCGATCTCGAAGAGGCCGGCTTTCAGCGTCTGCACCTCGTCGCCCAGATGGGGGACGAGCACGACCACGCGCGTGGAAGCGATCTCGCGGATCGCGACATCGACCTGACCGCTACCCACCGTCTCGACCAGGACGACATCGAAGCCGGCCGCGTCGAGCAGCCGGGAGGCTTCGAGCGTCGCGGCGGCGACTCCGCCGGCCGCGCCCCGACTCGCCATCGAACGGAAGAAGACCCCGGCGTCGTTCGCGCGCGCCTCGAATCGGATCCGGTCGCCGAGAACAGACCCGCCCGAGAACGGGCTCGAGGGATCGACGGCGATCACCGCGACCGTGCGCGCGACGGAGCGGAGGTGGCTTACCAGGAGATTGATGAGGCTCGACTTTCCGACCCCGAGGGGTCCCGCGAACCCGACGATCGGCACCTGGCGGGTCCGGGCGTAGAGCGAGCGGAGGATCGGGCCGGCGTCCGGGTCGCCGTTCTCGATCGCCGTGATCGCTCGGGCGAGCGCCCGGCGATCGCCGGAACAGATCGCCCGCGCCGCGGCCGGGAGCCGGGGCGCCCCGGTCATGCCGCGGGGCGGGCGAGCTTCCGCGCGGTCGTGACGATCTCCTCGAGCGACGCACCGGGTCCGAAGATCGCGCGCACCCCGGCCGATCGGAGTCGGCGCGCGTCCTCGTCGGGGATGATCCCGCCCGCAAACACCGGGATCGCGCCCGCTTTGTTCTTCTTGAGCAGCCCGAGCACCCGAGGGATCAGGGCCATGTGGGCGCCCGACAGGATCGAGAGCCCGATCAGATCGACGTCCTCTTCCAGCGCGGCGCGGACGATCTCTTCCGGGGTCTGGCGGAGCCCCGCATAGATGACCTCCATACCGGAGTCCCGCAGGGCGCGCGCCACGACCTTGGCGCCTCGGTCGTGCCCGTCGAGGCCGGGTTTGGCGATCAGTACCCGGATCGGGGCGCTCCGCGACGCGCGCTTCGACTGCGTCACCGGAGAAACCGACGAGGGCCCGGGAAAAAAGCTTTCGCTGGGAGCCGTCAGGCGAGCGTGATCAGATCGAGCACCAGGTTCCCGGCGAGCACCGCCGCGACCGCGCCGCACGTGAGCACCACGAGGTACGGGATCTGCGGGGTGACCCAAATGCGCGCGACGCCGCGGTCCGAGAGCTCCTGCGCGATCCGCTCGCGGCGCTCCCGATCCTGATCCGACGTCTCGATCGCCTCCTCTTCTGCCCGCGCCTCCCGGCTCATCGGATTGCGAACCCACACGAACCGATGAGGGAGCTCGCGCACGGCGATCGAGTACCCCGTGAACGTGCCCAGGCCGTGAAATTCGCGTCGCGCCACGTTCCGAAGCGCGAGCCCGAGCGGGATGGCGGCCGATAGGAGCGCCGCGTTCATGACGAGGTTCACGGGCAAGGGGAGATACGCGAGCAACGGTCGGCTCGCAGAGGTCGCGCCCACGATCGGGCTCGCGAGCACGGGCACCAGGACGCCCGCGATCATCACCGCCTTCGCGTCCGCACCTCCGAAGAGGAGGCCGGCTTCGAACAGGCCGCGGGCGAACAGTACCGAGCCGAGCAAGGCGATGACCGGGTACGGCACGGCGCCGACCGGGCCTACCCCGTAGTGGATCGCGGCGGCGAGCACGAGCGCGATCACGACGAGGTAGGCACCGAGCTCGAGGAGGTCGTCGTAGCCCGCGAGCCGCCCGTGGAGGGACCAGGGGAACATGTGCTGGAGCGTGAGGGCAACGACGAGCACCCAGAGGGTCACGCCCAAGGGTCCGCCGGGAAAGAGCGCGATCACCCCGAGGACGAGCCCGAGGCCGCCCATCACCTGCCACAGGCGATCCGTGACCTCCCGTGTGCGCCAGTCGGCCACGGCCGCATAGGCGAAGCCGGCGAGCAGGATCCCGATCTCCGCGAGCACGAGAGTCGTGAGCGCGTCGCCCAATCCTTCCTCGCCTCGGGAGAGCCGACGCGAGGTCCTCCGATAAAGCAGCTTGGGATGACCGGCAGACCGGCCCCGCACGATCGCATCGCGGCGTGCCCCGGGGGGGGAGCCCGCGGCCCCACCCAGAACCCACTCGGCCAGGGCCTCGGCACAGCGAGGCCGCTTTCAAGCCGTGAGAATTGACCGCCTTGTGAGCGCATCCGAGTCGACCGTGCTTCGGGTCCGTGCCGCAAGCCTCGACTCGATCTTCGAGGGAGACCCGGCTCCGGCGTTTCCGCACACCGGTCGCCCGGTGCGGGCCGGCCTCGCCAGTTTTCTGGAGCGGACGGCGCGCGAGCGACCCCGGGACCTTTCGTTCGAGATCGAGCTGAACGTGGACTCCCGAACGACGGATCTCGCCGCCGAGGAGATCGCGCGTCAGGACTTTCGGACGTACTTCATGGAAGAGGCGGCGGACGCTCAGCTCGACGTGCGGGTCAATCAACGCGAAGGCTGGGGGTTCCTTCGGCGAGGGGGGCCCCTCGCCCTGGTCGCGTTGGCGATCGCGGGCGCCTTCTACCTGTACGGCCCGGGACTTCGCTCCGGGCCCGGAGCTTCGTTCGCTACCGCGGTGGTGTACCTGTTCTTCATCACGATCGTCTGGGTCGTTCTTTGGGACCCGATCGAGAAGCTCACCTTCGACTCGTTCCTGTTACGCGCTCGCGTACGAGCTCTCCGACGCCTGGGAGACGCTACCGTTCGCTTCCAGTACGGAGCGCCGATCGATCGTTCCCCTCCCTGAACGATCGATTCCGAGGGGGGCCGGTCGGCGCGGCCACCTCCCCCGGACGGTCCCCGACCGATACCGGGAGTTTCCCCAAACTCCGAGGGCAGCAGGTCGACTGCGACTCCCATAACCTTTTTACGGATGCTCCGCTCGCGCGCCGCCGCACCCCAGGTTTCATGGTGGAATACAAGCTCGTCATCTCCGAAGCCGCCCAGTCGCTCGCGCGCACCGTGGGCGATCCCCAGGCCGCCGGCTTCTTGGGAAAACGCATCGGCGAGTCGATCGGCGGGGAGCTGATCGGCGCCACCGGCTACACCTTCCGCATCACGGGTGGGACCGACAAGAGCGGGTTCCCGCTCCGCCCGGACGTGCCGGGAGCCCGCCAGACCCGGCTCTACGTCGGGGACGGATTCGGGTTCCACGCGACCCGGGAAGGGATGCGCAAGCGCCGGACGTTCCGCGGCAACACGATCAGCGAGGACACCGTGCAGATCAACCTGATCGTAGAGCAGAAGGGGTCGAAGCCCCTCGCGGAGCTCTTCGGCGCCACATGAAGGTCCCCCGTCAGCCCGAGGTCAACATCGGCCTCGTGGGGCACGTCGACCACGGGAAGACGACCCTCACGCAGGCCCTCACTGGCGAATGGACGGACCGCCACTCCGAGGAGCTCAAGCGCGGCATCTCGATCAAGCTGGGCTACGCCGACGCGGCGTTCTACAAGTGCCCGAACTGCCCGGAGCCTTCCGGGTACTCGACCGAACCCAAGTGTCCCTCGTGCGGCGGGGAGGCGAAGTTCCTGCGCGCGGTGTCGTTCGTCGACGCGCCGGGCCACGAGACGTTGA
>JASHUJ010000121.1 GCA_030040035.1 Thermoplasmata archaeon | reverse complement strand
CGGGACGGCATCTGCGTCGCGGTGATCACTTGGATGCCGCTCGGGATTTTCAGGAGGCGGAGCGCTTCGCGGATCGTCGCGTGCGCGATCTCGTCCACGCTGCGGAGCGCATCCTCGGTGATGCGGTAGCTCACCCGGATCTCGGACGCGACGAAGTTCTCGACGATCATCACGAAGATGCCCCGGTCGATCGTGCCCGCGACACATGCGCCCGGACCGTGCGTCCGATAGTACTCCGGTAGGTCCGTGCCCCCGCCGGCGAACGTCACCCGGAACGGGGTCCTTGAGACGACGACCGCCCGGTCTCCCATGCGCCCGCCCGCGGGCATGCGCTTCGGCAGAAATGCCTGCTCCCCCGGCTGTCCGGAGGGGCCTTTATATCTCCCACCAACGCCAAAGCCCCGCTCGGGTGCCCCTCCCCGGTGTCCGAGGACCAAGCGGCGGGGGCGGCGAGCGGTCGACCGGGAGCCGGGCCGCCCCGTGCTAAGGACTTGCGGCTCAGCTATCGCGGTCCCCGGACGACCGACCGGGCCGAGTGGGACGCGCTCGTCGACGCGACCCCTATCGCTCCCGGGATCACGCAACGGTTCGACTCCTGGATCGTCGACGCAGAAGAGGACATCCAAACCTCTTTCGTGATGGTCCGGGACCATCAGCGACGGTTGGTCGGTGGCGCGCGCCTCACGATCGAGCGCCGGTTACCCGCTCGACACCTCGAGATGATCGGCGGTCCCCTCTATCTTCCGGGGTACGAGGAACCGGTCCGGGCACTCGTCGGCCGAGCCGTGCTGGAGCGCGTGTCGGTCGTCGACAGTGGGATGATCCGACCGAGCGCCGGCCACGCTTGGCGATTGGAGGAGTTCGGTCTCCATCGGACCGCGGTATCGCCCGAAACCGTGCTAGTCGATCTGCGTCGTTCCGAGGACGAGCTGTGGCGCGCGGTCGACCACTCCGTTCGGCAGGGCGTCCGCAAAGCCCGCGACAACGGGCTGACGATCCGAGAGGTGACCGACGAGCGGGAACTCGGCCGAGTCCAGCCGTTGCTCGACCGGTTCGGCCGCAATCGCGACTTCGCGATCATTAGCGAGAAGCGGTTTCGGGCGATGCATCGCGTCTTCGGCCCGACGGGGCGCTGGCACATCCTTCTCGGAGAGGCCGGGACGACCCCCGCGGGCGTCGCGCTGATCTGGGTCACGAACCAGCAATCCGGCCTTCTCGTCCTCGCAAGCCTCCCCGAGTTCGCCGGCCTACAGCTCACGAGTTTTCTCGCGTGGGAATCCATCCGTCGCAGCAAACTGAACTTCGGAGCGACTTCCTTGGACTTCCTCGGGCTCCCGCCGGCGGGGAGCGGTCTCGCCGGGGTGCGACGGTTCAAACTCAAGTGGGGCGGAGAGGTCGCCTCCGGGGAGGAGTACTTGGAAGGCGTCGTCTTCCGCTCGGTCACGGCCCTGATGCGGCGCTATCCGAAGGTGTTCCGACCCGTCCTCATGGCCAGCGGTCCGTTCCGCGGCGGTATCCGGTAGGCGCCTCGCGCGGGACGGCGTCACTCTACCGCCGGTACGGAGCGATCGGAGAGGCGATGGGGGCGGCCCCGGTTTCGGCCGGCGGCCGCCCGGGCGCTCCCGCCCAGCGGACGAGCGGCAGGAGCGGACTCGCCCAGCTCGGGAGGTGCCGCTCCAGCTCGCGAGTCGCCTCCCACGGCAGCGCCCGTAGGCCCCGGATCAGAAGGAGGAAGACGACCACGCCGACCGCCGCGAACACCGGCACGAACATCAGCGCGTAATTCAGAAAGAGGAGCGGGACGGCAATCGTCGCCGCCATGCCGACGGAGGCGGCCCAGATCGCCAGCATCGACCGGAGGTCGAACGCGACGAGGCCGGTCTTCCGGAAGATGAAATAGAGCACGACGAACGGGGCCCAGAACATCGAGGAGTTGCCGATGGCGGCGCCGACCATGCCGACGTGGGGGACGAGGGCGATCGAGAGCCCGGCGTTGGCGATCAGTGCGCACGACGACGAGACCATCACCGCCGACGTGCGTCGCGTACTGCTCGCCAGGCAGATCAGGATCGCGAACGGAACGAACGCCGCGCTGATCGAGAGCAGGACGGCCATCGGCAGCGCGGCGGGCACGAACGTCGACCCGACGAGGTAGCGGAGCAGCACCGGACCGAGCGCCGCGACGCCGAGCGACAGGGGCACGAAGACGAGCACGATCAACGTCCCTCCCGTCCGTACCAACCCCGCGATGCCCTTCGACTGCCCCCGCCCGTAGAGCGCGGACATGCGCGAAATCAGGATCGTCTGGAACGGACCGACGACGAAGAGGCTCGCGCTGGCGAACAAGATGGCGTAGTTGTAGATCCCGACCGTCGGCAGGTCTACGAGCGAAGCGAGGATCAGCCGGTCGATGTAGTACGTGCATGTCGTGACCAGGGCCGAAACGACGAGCGGCAGGGAGTACGTGAAGACGGCTCGGTAGAGCCCGCCGTACGTCGCGGGCACCGGGGTCCGCGCCGGGGCCGCCGACCGAGTCAGCCGTTCGATAACGATCACGGAAGCGACGAGCTGGACCGCGGCACCCACGATCCAGCCGAGCACGATCGCCTGGAGGTTGTGGTCCAGCGCGTAGAGCACGAGCGGAGCGCCGTACACGCCGATGGCCCCGCAGATGACCACCACCGAGTATGCGATGTACCGCTGTAGGCCGACGATCACCCCTCCGAGGTTCATCGCGACCACGAGGAGTCCCGAAAAGACCGAGAGCAGCTCGATGGTCGCGAGGTCCCGGCCCGAATGGAACAGGAGGTAGCTCAGCGGTGCGGCGAGACCGAACGAGATTCCGGCCGAGGCCCCTCCGAGCAAGAGCCCCGTCACGTACGACATTCGGACCAGGGGTCGGGTATGGGTCGTACCCTCTCTGCGACCCTGATAGAACGAGAGAAAATGCTGGAAGCCCCGCCCCAGGCCGAGGGACGCGGCCGTGCTGAGGATCAGAGCGAACGCCTGGAACACGACGACCGCGCCCAGGTCGGCCAGTGTGAGGGCGCGGGCGAGGTACAGATAGAATAGCGCCCCGGCGGCCGTCGTCGCGACCGTGCTCGCGTAGACCCAGGTGACGCCCCCGCGGGGGATCTCGTCGGAGTCTACCGACTGTTCGTTCACCCCGAGCCGACCTCCGCTGACCAAAGGCTTCCCGAAGCCTCGCGGGTCCGAGCCCCTACCGACCTCATCAACCTACGGGTGGGTCCGCGGGAGGCGGGGTGCCGCGAACGCGGGGTCGCCGGGGGGTGGCCGACCGGCTGCCGGTCGATGGTGGTTCGGGCGCGAATCGCCTGCGGGGGCACCCTCCGGGCCGGCCGACATCGATTTTACCCGAAGGAGGCCGTATTTCGACCGGCCGCAATGACCGAGCCTCCGAAGTACAGCGCCATCATCCTCGCGTACAACCGGCGGCAGTACCTGCTCACCGCGGTCGCATCCGCGCTCGAACAGACGTTGCCCCGGGAGCGGTACGAGGTCCTGGTCTTCAAGAACTTCAAAGACGCTGAAATCGACGCGTACCTCGCTGCCCACGACGTGCGCAACCTCACCTCCGAGGCGAACGCCCGGCCCCGGACGATGCGGACCGTGCTCGACGAGGCCCGGGGGGAGGTCCTCTCATTCTTGGACGACGACGATGTTTGGAAGCGCGAGAAGCTGGCGTCCGTCGATCGGGAGTTCTCGCGCGACCCCACGCTGGGGTACTTCCACAACGGCTTCGACGTGGTCGACGACCGATTGCGACCGTACGAACGCTCCCCCTTTCCCCAACCCTCTGAGCGGCTCGAGATCCGCGCGGGCGACGTCCGTACCCGCCCGGTCCCCCCCAGCGCGCTCCGGATGGGGTTCAACTCGTCCTGCGTCAGCGTGCGGCGAGGTTGGCTCTCCCCCTTCCTCCCCTCGTTCGAACACCGCGAAGCCGAAGTCTCGGACGCGATGATGCTCTGCGCCGCCCTGCTCTCGGGTTGGAGCGTACTGGCGGATCCGGCCAAGCTGACGCAGTACCGATATCACGACAGCTGGACCAACATCCTCCACTACTCACCCGACTCGGTCGGTCCGATTGCGGATTTCGACACGATCAACTTGCGCCTGCTGTACATCATCGCGGGGCTCGCCTCGGGCAGCACGATCGCCCCGCTCGTGGCCGACGACATCGAGTACCTCCGGTTCCATCGCAGCATCTTCGTGGACACGGTCGACTGGCGACCGAGTCCCGCGGATTTCGTGCGGTTCCTACGCGCGGGCGCTCAGCAGCGCAGCATCGCGCCTCTCTACCTAATTCCCCTCCACGTCCTGACCAGGATTTCCCCCGGCCGAGCCCGACGAGCGTACTTCCGGCTTGCCGAGGTACAACGTCGATACGTCTTCCAGGGTCCCCCGGCGTCCTGAGGCGTCCGGCGGCGCGACGGAGTACGCGCCGGAAGATCACGCGAAAAAGCCGAGGGAAGGATTTGAACCCCCAAAGCACGGACTTGCGGTCCGTCGCATTCGCATTCTGCCACCTCGGCGGTGCTCACGAGGCTCTTGGGGGACCTTAAAACTGCGGACAAAGCCCGATCCGCACCGCCTCCGGGGACGTTCGCCCCTCACGTGATATCGACCGTGATCGAGACGTTTCGAACGGGTACGGCGCTCGTGGGGGTCGAAAGAGCGAACGAGATCGCGTAGTCTCCCGGCGTCGAGAAGTCGAACTCGACGGAAATTGGCTCCGACGCCTTCCCGGCCAAGCTCACGGGTTCCGAGCTCGTGACATTCGCCGCCAGCGCGAGCGGCATCGACCAAGGAATGACGGTGCGATTGGTCGTGTTCGCCCCGACGAGCGTCGAATTTAGGGTCAGCGTGAACGACTGGGCAGTGGCACCGTTCTGCACCTCCACAATCACCGTGTACGTCGCGTTCACGATCCCCGAGGTAGGGATCGTCGACGTCGTACCGTCCGGCCCGACGACGGTCATGGACAGGTCGGGCGATTGGGACGGCTGGGCGGCCGCGAGGTAGCCGATCGCCCCGAAGGTGACCAGGATCGCGGCGAGCAGGGCGACCGCCGCGGCCTTCTGACCCGTCGAAAACGCCGGGAGCTCAAAGTACGACGCTAGTCGCGGGGACCAGGGGGCTCCGTGCGCCGCCGGCCGGCCGTACTGCACGACGGTTCCGAAGACGCAAACGACCGCGTCGCAGAGCCCGACCAGCGGGGACAGCGGACCGACCGCGAAGTAGAGCAACACGGTACCGAACACGGCGTTCACCAGCACGCTGAAGCCGACGACCAGGGCGAAGTTCGCCGCGAGCGTCGGCAGCGGACGCTTCCCGAACAAGAGGGCCGCCACGGCGTACCCCGGGGCGAAGAACAGGACGGCGATACCGAGCGGAACGAGGGCCCAGTCGACCTGGAACTCCGCCGCGAAGGTGAAGAGCAAGGTCACAGCGGTCGCGGCGGCGAGCGCGCCGGGCTCGAAAACTGCCGCCTTGTCGGAAGGACGAGTGGAAGGAGCCGCCAAGCGTCCTCCGTTCCTTCGAGTTCCTCTCCCCTCTTATCAGTATGTTTGCAGGGCGAGGGAGAGCGTGCGAATCGAGGTCGGCCGGCCGCGATCGTCGAGGCGGGGCCCCGACCTACCTCGACGGGAGTTGCCGGCGCGCGAGCGCGTCGGCCCGCGCCAGGCTCTCCACGGTCCCGGCATCCACCCAATCGACGACGGGTACGACGCTCAGTGCCCCACCCGTCGCCACGAACTCGCGGATCGCGTCGGTGAACTCATACTCGCCGCGCGCCGACCGCGAGATCGTCGCGACGCGCGCGAGGATCGACCTCGGGAGAAGGTAGATCCCCGCGTTGACGAGCGCCGGAGTGCGTCGCCCGTCCTTTTCTTCCAGCCCCACGAGACGGAGCTTCCCGTTCTCTTCGCGCGTGAGGAGCCGACCGTACCTTCCGCCGTCGGGCACCCGAGCGGCCGCGATCTTCGGAGCGGCGTCGACCAGCATCGTCCGGAGCACCGCCGGCTCGTTCGGGAGGAAGACGTCCGCATAACAGAGCAGGAACGGGTCCGTCTCGACCCGCGGGCCGGCGACCCGTACAGCGTCCCCCGTTCCGAGGGGCTCGGGCTGGTGCACGCCCTCGACCCGCAGCCCGAACCGTCGGCCGTCGTCCACGTGCCGGCGGACCTGCTCCGCGAAATGATGGACCACCAGCACGACGCGCCGAACGCCCACGGCTCGCAGGGCGTCCAAGTGATAGTCGAGCAACGCCCGACCGTTCACCTCGACCAGCACCTTCGGGGTCGCGCGGGTTAGGTCCCCGAGCCGGACGCCCCGGCCGGCGGCGAGCACCACCGCATCGACGGGGTGGATCGCACCGCCCTCCGGACTGGGGGGAGGTCGAGCCAGACCGGACGAGCTCATCGCGCGTCGCCCGGTTTGGGTCGTGCGATCAGAATGTACTCGTCCCCCCGAAACAGCCCCGGCACTTTCGCCACGACCTCCGCGCCCAATGTGCGACGGTAGAACTCGACCGCCCCCTGCTCCGAACCCGTGGTCACTTCGATGAGCTTCACTTTCCGGCCCTCCGACGCAATCAGGGCCGCCAACGCCTCGAACGACCTCCGAACGAGCTCACCGCCGATGCCGCGATCGCGTTCGGCGGACCGTACGGCGACCTGTTCCAGCTCGACCACCGCGTCGGCCCGGAAGCCGCCCTTCTCCATCCACAGGATGTAGCCGACCACGCCGCCGGGGCGTTCGGCCACCCAGTAGCGCATCCGGGGTTGGGCCGCCCAGCAAGCCCGGAACCACCGCTCGGCCACCGCAACCGGGCGCAGGCCGGAGAACGCCTCGGCTCCGATGGCCGCGAGCGTTTCCAGGTCCGCCTCGCGCGCGGGACGAATGCGCAGCTCCTCCGCCGACGTCATTCGGCGAGTGGTCCGGAGGGACGAAGGAAGGCGGTCACCGCCGCTCAGAGAACCGTCACCGATTTAGCGAGGTTCTTGGGGTGATCGGGGTCCAACTGGCGGAGCTTTGCGAGCTCGTAGGCGAGCAACTGCATCGGGACGATCTGCGCGATGGGGGTCGCAACGCCCGCGTCGTTCACCCGAATGTGGAGGGTGGAGCTTCGAAGCGGCTGCGGACCCACGGTGTAGATCGTCGCCCCGCGAGTGCCCAGCTCGGACGCGGCCAGTTCGGCCCGCGCGACCTGGCTATGGTCGTAGAACAGGATGACGGGCGAGCCCTCGGACACCAGCGCGAGGGGCCCGTGTTTCATCTCTCCCCCGGGGAACGCCTGGGACGCCAGCCCCGCGACCTCCTTGATCTTCAGCGCGGCTTCCAGCGCGGTGACGTAGTTGCCCCCCCGGCCGATCAGCAACAGATGGTGGTGCCGCGAGAGGCTCGTGGCGAGCGAGGCCATGTAGCTCCGGGCGGAGTCGGACGTGAGCTCGTACAGGGAATCCCGGGCCTGCAGGATCGTGCGCGCGACCCCCTTCGGGTCCGCGGAGAGGTGCTCGACCAGGAGGCTGAGGGCGACCAGCTGGGAGGTGTACGACTTCGTCGCGGCCACGGACAGTTCCGGGCCCGAACGGAGCGGGATCACCACGTCGGCGGCCCGCGTGAGCGACGAGCCCTCGGAGTTGACCAGCCCCACGACCCGCGCGCCTCGGTCGCGTGCGAATCGGACCGCCTGTAACGTGTCGGCGGTCTCGCCGGACTGCGACATCGCGACGACCACGGACCCGGGGCGGAGGGTGCTCGCGCGGAACTCGAACTCACTCGAGACGCACGCTTCGGAGTCGGTATGCAACAACGTCCCCATCAGGAACTGTCCGAACAAACCGGCGTGGTAGCTCGTACCCGCGCCGACGAACTTGATCGAGTTCGCCGCACGCATCAACTCGGCCGCGTCGGCCAGCGACGATGGGGGCGAATCGGTCAGCCGCGCAATCGCGGCGACCTGCTCCATGATCTCCTTGATCATGAAATGCTCGAACGAGCCCTTGGAGACGCTCTCCACGTTCAGCGAGACCGGCTGCGGGAGCGGCGCCGGCGCTCCCCCCGAGCCGCGCCCGCCGGGGGTCGGAAGGCGACGCAGCCCGTTGCGACCCACCGCGAACGGCTCGTGCTCGTGCAGGTAGACCACCCGTTGGGCGTACGGCA
Source organism: Thermoplasmata archaeon (assembly GCA_030040035.1). Taxonomy (GTDB): domain Archaea; phylum Thermoplasmatota; class Thermoplasmata; order Lutacidiplasmatales; family UBA184; genus Lutacidiplasma. Next base: position 12,075 of record JASHUJ010000121.1, on the reverse strand, counting down.
AGAAGCTCGGGATGTCCGAAGCCGGGAAGTACTCCCCCTCGCCGATCCCGACCACGAGGGGTGAGCCGCTCCGCAGGACGAACAGCTCCGGCCCTCCGGCGTGCAAGGCGACGATCGCGTACGACCCCACCAGCTGTTCGGGGAGCCGAGCGACTGCCTCGTCCATCGATCGACCTTCGGCCAACGACTGCTCTAACAGATGCGGGATCGTCTCGGAGTCGGTCTCGGACGTGAAGCGATGTCCTTGGGAGATCAGGCGGTCGCGCAACTCGAACGCGTTCTCCAATACGCCGTTATGGACCACCAGGATCGATCCGTCGCAAGAGGCCAGCGGATGGGCGTTCGCGAGGTCCGCCCGACCGTGCGTCGCCCACCGAGTGTGTGCGATCCCGAGCGTTCCGGCGGGGGCCTCCCCGAGCACTTCTTCGCGGAACTCCGCGATTGAGCTCACGCTCCGACGGACGAACAGATGCGCACCGTCTTGGACCGCAATCCCGCACGAGTCGTAGCCGCGGTACTCCAGCCGCTGCAGCGAGTCAAGAAGTATCGGCGCCGCGGATCGCGGGCCCACGTAACCGGCGATGCCGCACATGGCACCCGACGGAGTGACCTCCCGCCTTAAGTCTGTCGCCGTCTCGGTCGTCTTGCCTCGGTGAGAGCGGGGCGTGCTCGCGACCCGGTCTCGCGCTCGCTCTACGTAACCGTTTTCCGGAGCAGGCGTGGGGCGTTCTGGGCGCGCGCCCAGTCCCTGCGGAGCGAAGCGAGCCGACCGCCCGCGCGCGCTTCGAAACTGAGGCGTAGGGACGGCTGGGTGTTGGACGCGCGAAACACGACGGTGCCGGACCCCGACTTCCACACGAAGCCGTCCACGCCGCGGATCGCCGGCGGGTCCAAGCGTCGGATCAAGGATCGAAGGTGTTCCGACGCGAGCGATCTCGTCGGAAAGTCGAGCGTCCACCGCCGACGCAGAATCGGCCCGAAGGCGCGGCTCAGCTGGCCGAGCGTCGTTCCGCCGCGCCGAAGGAGGTCGCTGACAACGCACGCGACGAGGATTCCGTCAGAGTTCGGGCCCCAGCGCGGCAGGTAGAAGTGCGAAGAGGCCTCGAATCCAACTTGGGAATGATGACGCCGCATGGTGTCCGAGATGTACCGACTTCCGACCCGCGAGCGGATCGTCCGTGCGTACTGCTCGCATCGTTGAGAGACGTCCGCGGACCCCACGAGCGGACGCCGCACGGGCGAGAGATGGCGGTGGAGGAAGGTCGCGATCACTTCCGGCTCCACCCAATGGCCTTGCTCGTCGACGAACACCACCCGGTCGCCGTCGCCATCGAACGCCACGCCGAGGTCCGCGCGCTCCGACCGAACCTTTCGGCCCAGGTCGGACACATTATCGGGGGCCGGCTCGGGCGACCGGCCATGAAACCGAACGGAGAACCTCGGGTGAAGCTCGCGGACCGTCGCTCCGATGTGGGACAGGGCCCGAGGGGCGAGTCGTGTGGTCGCGCCCCCCCGTCCGTCGACTACGATCGTCCCGCGGAACCACAAGCCCCGGGTGATGTGGTCGACGTACGCGGACACCGCTCCGTTCGGCGATGTCGCCGCCGCGGAGCCTCGATGCGTTCGGGCGACCCGAAGAGCGTGGCGACGTGGGACCGAACCCAACCGCGCGAAGGCCAGTCTCAACCGGCTCCACTCTCGCCCGAAGGACACCCCGCTCCGCCCGAACGCCTTGATGCCTGCGAAGCCGACCGCGTTGTGCGAGGGAGTGAACGTTAGCCCGACGGTCCGAAGGTAGCGACTCGAGAACCCGACTACGGGCGTCGGCTGGACCCCGAGCTCGAGCACGGTACGATGCTTCGCCCGAAACCGCTCGACGATCGTCGCCTCCAGCTTGCGTGACGCCGTCCGGGTGTCTCGGGCCACGACGAACGGGCCCAGAAAGTTCGCCAAGAACGCGTCGGCCAAACGTCGAGCGACTTCCGGCGGGAAGTCCCGAGGATAGCGTCCCCGGATGTCGTACGCGCCGAACAACTCGGACGGAGGCGCGCCCCTCGGTCCCCGCATGAACGGCTCCCTCTTGCCGGAAGTTGGACGACGACGTTTACTTAAGGCATCCTCGGCATCGTCTCGCCACGCGCGTCGCGGTCACCGGTGGTTCGGGTCAGATCGGCTCGGCGCTGCGCGCCGAACTGTCCCGCAGGCATTCCGTCGTAGGGTTCGACCTCCGTCCGAGGGGCGTCTCCCGGAGGCTCGACGTCGCCGCGCCCCGGGCGACCACCGAGCTCCGGAAATTCGACGTCATCTACCACCTCGCGGCTCTGATTTCGGTCCCCGAGAGCGTCCGGGACCCCGTCCGATTCGACCGGACGAACGTGCACGGATCCTTGCGCGTCCTGGAAGCCGCCCGCCTCGGCGACGCCCGACTCGTCTTCTGCTCCTCCGCGGCGGTCTACGGCCGGCCAACCCGACTCCCGATCGATGAGGACCACCCGTTGCGGCCGATCAGCCCGTACGGCCTGACGAAGTCGATCGGCGAAGAGTACGTGCGTTTGTACCGGGAATTGTACGGCCTCGACGTGTCGATCGTCCGTCCGTTCAACGTCTACTCTGAGCACGTCACCCGGTCCGACCCGTACGCCGGAGTCATACGGAAGTTCTTGGACGCCGCCCGGCTCGGCCGGCCGCTGGTCGTGAACGGAGACGGTCGTCAGACCCGGGACTTCGTCCACGTTTCCGACGTGGTCCAGCTGATGGGCCTGCTGCTGGATGGTCGGGGATCCGGTCGAACGTACAACTGCGGCTCCGGCCACCCGACATCGATTCGAGAGCTGGCGTCGTGGATCCGGGACCGGATGAACCCCGGCGGACGGGTCTCCTATGGTCCCCCGCGGCCGGGCGACATCCGGCACTCCGTCGCACGGATCGACCGGGCCCGCACGATCGGCTACCGACCCCGCGTAGCGCTCCGGACATGGCTCGCGGCGCGACCGACCGCGACGCCCTGAGCGCCGCCCCTGCGGGCCGAACGACCGGCGTCCCCTGGGCGTGCCGTCCGGACGCCCGGAGCTCGCGGAGGGTTAGGGCGACGGGGCCGGAGCCGGGACGTTCGACGTGCTCGGCCGGCTCTCGCGCAGGGTCGCTCGATACAGCTCGACGGTCTCGTCGGCGGCGCGCGGCCACGTGAAGCGATCGATGACCTCGGTGCGCGCCGCGCGCCCCATCGCCTGCCGTCGCCCGTCGTCCCGAAGCAGGGAGACCACGGCGTCCCCCAGCGCGCCCGACGAACCGGACGGTATCAGGATCCCGGTCCGGCCGTCGGCGATCAGTTCCGGGATTCCCCCCACCCGGGAGGCGACGACCGGAACTCCCGACGACATTGCTTCCATCACCCAGAACGGTACGTTGTCCGCGAAGGTCGGCGCCACCGCCACCGCGGCCGAGCGGAAGACGGCCGGCAACTCCTCGTGCGGCACGCGCCCCAGCGCGTGGATCCGATCGGTCGGCAAGTGCCGGCCTTCGATCAAGGCCTGGATCACGGAGGAGGAACTGCCCGCGACCGCGAAGTGCGCCGTCGGGACCTCTTCGAGGATACGAGGGATGGCATCGAGGAAGACGCCGATCCCCTTGACCAAGGTGGGTCGACCCGCATAGAGAACCAGCGGTCCCCGCACTTGGTCTTCGAGCGGCCCTCGACCCGGCGCGTCCGGGCGGTACCGGTCGGTCCGGACCCCGTTGTAGATCACCCGGATCTTGCTCCGCGGTACTCCGAGCGCGCGCAGCTCGCTTTCGACATAGTGCGAGACCGCGCTGAACTGGTCGGCGTCCTGCAGGGTGAGCCATTCGGCCGCGCGCAGCAACGGCTCGAGCGCGATCTGCCAATGCTCGGACGTGTCCAATCCGCCGCCGTACCGCTGCGCGAGCTCGATCCCCGCTCGCTGGCCCGCGATGGTGCTGTGCACCGTGCGCACGAGCGGGGTCGAGCGGTCGAACCGTCGGTAGAGGAGGTCCGGCATGTGCGCGTGCTGCGAGTGCAGCACGTCGAACCGCTCCGACCGCGCGAGCACCGGAAGCCGCCGGAGGACCGCGACCTGGAACGACGCGTTGTAGCGAAAGTTGTCGTGGGCCCGCGCGATCACCTCGACCCTCGCGCGGTGCTCCAGCACCTCCTCCATCCGCTCCCGCGAGAACGCATCATTCGCGCTCGCGCGCTCGAGCGTGACGACGGTCAACTCCACGCGCCGGGCCAGCTCCCGCGCGATCTCGACGGAATACGTGCCCACCCCGCCCCAGACCGGCAGAAAATCTGGCGCGAGGAGGCAGACCCGAAGCGTCCCCATCTCGTGCCACCCGATACGTATCCGAGGTAGCCCGAGTCGTATAACGCTCACCCTGAGGCCGGGGGTCCGCGGCTACCGGGAGCTCGGGAGCCCCGCCGTCCGGTCGGGGTGGGTCGCCCGGCGACCGACGGACGGTCGGGTCACGGAACGGCGATAACCTCGTAGATCGTGAACGTGGAGTCCTCGTAGACTAGGTCGAAGAGCGCGGGATTGTTGAATTTCGCCAACTGCGCCTCGGTCAACGGGGCCGTAGGTTGATCGCTCGAGGGCCCCGGGAATTGCGGGGTGGTCGTCGTCATGTACTTGTCCACGACGACATACGAACCCACGGTGACGAACTCCCAAGCGAGCGGCGAGATCGAGGTCCCGGCGTAGAGCATGTACTGATCGAACTGCATGTTGAATCGGCCAAATCCCCCGAACACGCACATCGTGAGGGTGTCGCCCCACACGTACGTCGAGCTCGTCAGGTGCGTCTGCGCCCAGAGGCCGAGCTGGTAGCTGTTCGCATCGATGTTGAGCGGAGACTCGGTCGAGATCGCGTCCGCCAGCGCGAACTGGTCTCGGGTGCTGTACGGCACGAGGCTTCCTCCGGTGAAGATCAGCACGATCAGGATCAGGACTCCGGCCGTGGCCACGTACCGATGTCGGACGGCCGGAGTCGAACGAGCTCGCGGGCGGCCCGGTCCCTGCGACTTCGACCGCGGTCGAGGCATCAGGTGCTGGACCAACCACCAGGCGATCGCGGGTGCCATGAAGAACTCCCCGTACTCCAGAATCCGCTCGGGCAGGAAGTTGAAGGCCGTGACGAGCAGCGGGAGCACGAGGATCCCTGCGATGAGCGAGACGATCAGGTTCGGGGACAGGAACGTTCGACGTTCCGAGCGGAGCCAGCGCCGGAGCGCGAACAGGCTGAGCACGAGCAGCAGCAGGTACGCGAGGTAGCTCCACGCCAGTTGGTATTCGGGGAACGACGAGCCGACGGACGCTGCCGAGCTGACCGAGAGCGCGAACGGGTGGGAGAGCTCCCCCAAGACATACTGCAACGACGCGACGTTCGCGAGCAGATTCGGCAGGCTGACCTCGTAGGTGAACGCGAGGAGGACGACGAAGTACGCGGCGAAGATCGCGAGACCCTTCCGGATCTCGACCCCTCGGAAGGTGCGGAACGCGACCCAGAAGATCGCCAGACCGACGACCCAGGCCGCCATGATGTACGACGTGAGGTTGTGACTGATCACCACGAAACCGGCGAACAGCACGGCGGCGGCGAGCGCTTGGGTCTGCCAGTCGGCGCCGCGGACGACGACATAGCCGAGCATCAGTAACATCAGGGCGAAGAACGGGATGGTGAACTCGGACTGGACGGGGTAATTGAACAGGATCGACGGGGTTCCGAGGAAGATCAGGACGGCGACCATGGCGACCCGGCTCCCGAGATACCGCGAGGCGAGCGCGAAGATCGCGGGAGGCAGGATGAGCAGTCGGAGTAGCGGGATCCCCCACACGAACGTCTGCTCGAGCGGAAGTCCGGTGAACGCCGAGAGCTCGGCGTTGAAGACGCCGCTCGCGGGGTAGTAAGAGTAGGTGATCGCCTGGAGGCTGACGTTCGCTCCCGGTATCCACCGACCGGCTTCGAGGATGCCGTACGCGTACTGGAAGTTGAAGATCGCGTCCTGGCCGGCCGGGACGCCGTAGGGCAGGAAGATCGGGTACAGGAAGAAGACGAGCACCACCGCCGGCAGGACGAAGAGCAGCTGGGTCCTCCGAAAGATCGCGAGCACCAGCGGCGACACGGCGAGCGTCATCCCGAAGACGAACAGGACGCGCGCCGGAAACCCGTGGATGTAAGTGGTGTCCCCGAGGAATTTGAACGCGTAGAGCTGGTACGCGACGTCCAGGAAACCGACGAGCGAGAGCCCCAGCGCGAGCAGGCTCGCGTTCGGAGACACCCGGTACTTTGGATCGAGGTCCTCCGGCGGGACCGCCCGACGGGTTTCGAACACGGGTTCGGCCGGCCCCGATTGCTGGGCGACCGAGAGGGCCACCGCCGCCGCAGGGTCGACCGCGCCCAGCGGGATCTCCGTCGCGGCGTTCGGCTCGGCGGGGGCGGCGCTCGCCATCTGTGAGAGACCGCGATTCGAAGGGTGGGATAACAGGGTTACTGGTCGGTGCCCCCAGGGGTGGCCACCACCCCGCGGTCCTTCGGGACACCTCTCCCCATCGCCACCAGGGGCCTCCCGGCGGCCAGGCCCGTCCGTTCGGCGATCGCCTCAGGCCCGACCGGCTCGCGGCCACGGATGGGCGTACGCCCACTGGAGCCAACCCGCCAGCCAGAGAAAGACGAGCGACGGTCCGAGTGGGAGACTCGCTTCCGACGAGGAGGGGGCTCGGACGAGCCGAAACGCCGAGCCCTTCGTCCGATTTCCGCACAGGAGATGGCCGGCCGGCAGCGGTTCCCCGGCACGAGCGCGACGGCGGACCTCGCGCACGTCGAGGTCGAGGAACCGCCCAAGTTTCTCCAGGGTCGCGTCCGGGTCGTCCAGGAGATCCTCGAACCGAACCCGAAGGTACCTCCGTCGGTTGAACACGCCCAGACAGGAGCTCGCGAGGTTCATGTAGACCCAGTGGGCCGTCGAGAACGCGGTTGCCGCGAGACGAGGCCACGGCGACGGCCCCGAGTCGCGCTTGTGGGGCTTGTAGTGGCTGATCATCGAGGAGACGGCGCTCGGCCCATCCCGTACCACGTGCACGAACCGGACGTCGAACTCCGACGAAGGGAGGAGCGAGTAGCACCAGCCGCGTCCCGCGACTTTGGTGGAGTCGATGACCGTCGTCGCACCGCCGATCTCGGCCACCGAACGCGCCGACCATCCGAGGAACTCGAGGTGCTCCCGAAACGCACGGGTCCGGAACAGGCGGCCCAACAGCAGCGTCGGCAGGGACGTCAGCGGCGTCTCAAAGCGGTCCGCCTCCCGGCCGATGGCCCGCAAGTCCCGGTGCTGTCCCCAGGTGGAAGTGACCTTCGTCCAGAGGGGACACTGTTCGACCCGCGCTCCGCAGGAGCAGTACGCGATCGAGGATGTGGCGTACTCCGGGAGGTCTCCCTCTTGGAGGGCCCAATGGAGATGGCCCAATTCGCCGGTCGAGAGTGCCCCGGCCGAGCCCCCCAGCACCGTGTCCAGTGCGGTCGAGCCGCTCCGGCTGCTCCCCAAGATGTAGACGAGCTTGATCTTGGGGGGTGGGGACGCTTCGGGCACGGTCACCGGCCGAAGTCGGCACCGCACTTCAAGCCTCCGAATTCTTCGAGCGGAACCCCTCGAGTCGGTTCGGGGATATCGTGCTGCCGTCGTACGAGTGCCCTACCGGCGCTCCGCCCGAGAGGAACGGGGTAGAAATCAGCGGTTCACGCGTCGCGGGCGACCGGACGGGGGGTCGGGGATCGGCTCGGAGCGGGCTCGTCGGCCGCCCCGGGTGACGTTCGGACGCCGAGCGGACCGGCCGTGGCGTATAGCAGCGCCTTGGAACGGGCCTGAGCGGTCCCGTGCAGGGCCGTGGCGAGATTCGTGACCAAGGAGGTGGGGGAATCCGCCGATCGTCGGAACCGGTAGCCTCCCGATCGGTTGGCGGCGGGGTCTTCCTCGGAGCTTTCCGTGATCGGCGGCACGTAGAGCAGCGCGTGACTTTGTGGCACCCAGACGACCGCCATCGCGGGATTGGTCGGGGTGTCGGGTATCGCGGGAAGGCGAATCGTCGGGGTGCTGTCCGGCGACCCCTTCTTGCGCGACGGGGCGGACGTAGGAGTCTGCGCAGCGACGTCTACGCTCACCCGGATGTTGGCCGCCCATAGCCGGCTCGCCAGCTCGTCGGCGTCGGCCGCTCGGGCCTGGTCGGCCACGATCGAAAGGCGTGGGGGGTTGACGGCCAGGGCGAGCGCCTGGACCCGACGGATCCAATCCTCCGCGGGCGTGGGAACCTGCGGCTCCGCGTCGCCGACGTACTCGAGGCTCACGGGGGGCGGGTTCTTGCTGCCGCTCCGGCTGAACCGAAGGATCGACAGAAGGATGCGCGAGCCGTCCTGGAAGGCGTTCAGCTTGGCGACGCCGACCCGGGGCCGATAGGTGACAGGTACCTGCGAGACCCGGAACCCCTGACGGGCCATCTTGAGGAACAACTCAGCTTCGATCTCGAACCCGGTCGACTCGAGCCGGACCCGTGAGATCGCATCGGCCCGGACCCCCCATAGTCCGCTGCAGATGTCGAGGAATGGCACCCGGCTCAGGCGAGCGGCGGCCATGCTGAGGAGCGCATCCCCGACCCGGTGCACCGCTGATCGCACGTTGTCGTCCGGCTCTTGGAGTGGGCGGCGGACCCCGATGACGAGGTCCGTCCCCGCGGCCAGCAGCGAAAACGTCGGGAGGAGGGTGTCGGCGGCGTACGAGTAGTCGGCGTCCAGAACCGTGACGTAGTCGGCACCGTCGGCGAGGGCGGCTTCCACGCCCTGGCGGACCGCGTCGCCCTTTCCCCGTCCGGTCTGTCGGAGGACGGTGGCTCGGTGCGCCCGGGCGACCTCCACGGTCCGGTCGGTCGAGCCCCCGTCGACGACCAGGACGCGGGTCAGGAACCCGGCAAGAAGCAGGTTGTTGAGTGGGAGTTCTTCGAGGGTGCTGGCCAGACCCTTCTCCTCGTTCAGGGTGGGGAGGATGATGGTGGCGTGGTGTGGTGTTACGTTCCCCCTGCCCGACTCCTCCATCCCGGTAGCGAACCCCCGCTCCCCCAGCGGAGGCACGTCTGCCGTGCTACATCGAGGGGGTTCATTAACCTCACGCGGGAGTTCTCATACCCGGTTTGCGACCGAGACGGTCGTATTACCAGCCTCCGGAGAGGCCCCGCACCGCCGGTAACACGACGTATAACCCAGCTTCCGGACCCGGGGCCGGCCCGAGCGGGTGCCGGCGCCGGACGCGCAGGCCCGGTCCACTCGATCGGTCGACGATCGCCCCCGTGGAACGACGGCCCGGCGTCGGTCAAGAGCCCGCGGGCGGAACGCCGTACGGTACGACTTCGGTCATCTGATTCCGGCGTTCCCGCGCCGGTCGCGACCGAACGAGCCGCGGTCACGATATGTGTAAATACGTCTCGGTGCGTATCGGGGTGAGCACTTCCTCCGATGGCATCTCGCATGGGTCCCCGGGATCGTGCGGACCGCGATCTGCTACCGGCGCCGCGTCCTCTTTCTCCCTCGGGTCTGCCCGTCTACTTTAGCGCCTTTGACCGGCCCGTCCTCGGAATGGCCTCCCGCTCCGTTGGAATCCCCGAGCGAACGAGTGGGGGGTTCCTGCCGAGCCGCGGGGACGCGGACGCGGGCCGTGCGGAGCCGTTAACCTCGCCGATATCGACGAGCGCGGGTCCGGGCTCTTCCGCCGGCGTCCCCCCCGCAGGGGCGCCCGGCTCCCGTACCGTCCCGCCGGTTGGCGGCCCGACGCCCGAAACGACCCGGCGCGACTCCGTCGCTCGGGCGCTCGAGGCGTTCGGCCTCCGGAAGGCGACGTCCAAGCTCTACTGCGCGGCGTTGGCGATGGGGCCGTCGCTGCCCCTCGAGGTGATCGTCAACGCCCGAGTCCCTCGCGCGACCGGCTACCGGGGCCTCGAACGTCTGCGGCGCCTCGAGCTCGTGGTGCCGGTCGCTCATCGGCCGCTCCGCATCGAGGCGGTCCCCCTGTCGCGTCTCCTCGACCGATCGGCCGTCGCCCTGCTCGACGAGGTCGCCCTGCACCGAGAGATGCGCGAGGTAGCGGCCGATTCGCTCTCGTTACCGAGCTCGCCGCGTAGCCCGCGGGGACCGGTGCTGATCGGCCCCGCCGAGGCCGCCCGGACCCTCCGAGACTGTCTCGCGCTCGCCCGTCGGGAGCTCCTGATGGTTCCCGTCCTCCGTGGCCTACCGACCGAGACCCGGGCCGCCCTGCGAGACGGTCTGGACCAGGCCTTGGCCCGCGGGGTCCACGTGCGCATCCTGGTGCCGAACGAGCCGACGTACTTCCGGGCGCTCCCGGCGGTCTCCCGGTCGGACCCGGCGGACCCTCACCTCGAACGAAGGCTCTCGGAGCCGCCGTTCTTCCACCTGTACGTCGTCGATTCCGTCCGGGCGATCCGATTCTTCGTTCGCAGCACCCCGACCGACCGACCGTCGGGAACCCTCGGGGTCGTTTCGGACCGGCCGACGTTCGTCCAGTCCCAGGAAGAAAGGTTCCGATCCCTGTGGGCCGACGCGCCGTCGGTCGAGGCGATCGATGAGGGGGACTCACCCCCCCCGGACACCACGAACCGGGCCGCTCTTCGCCAGCGCCGGCCCAAGTCCGGGCGTGACCTTCCGCACGGTAGCCGGAATCGGCAAACCCCTTAGTACGCAGTCACCTTCTCGAACGTGGTGACCCGATCTCGGCCGCCGAAGCCCGCCCCGTCGTGGGTCGTTCCGGTGATGCGGCCCAGCCTCCCCCCACTCGCAGAGTACGAAGCCCTCCTCCCGGCGTTGTGGGAGTCCGGGATGGTGACGAACGGTGGGCCGTATGTTCGACAGCTCGAAGCCGAACTCGCCGCGTACCTGCCGGCCCGCCACGTCGTGGCCGTGACGAACGGGACGCTCGCCCTCCAGGTTGCGCTCCGGGCGATCGGCGGTGACCGTGGGGCGGTCATCACCACCCCGTTCACCTACGCGGCGACGACCACCGCGCTCGTCTGGCAGGGATTCACCCCCCGGTTCGTCGATATCGACCGGGAGACGTTCAACCTGGACCCCGTCCTCGTGCCCGACCACCTCGCGCGCGACGTCGTCGGGATCCTACCGGTCCATGTCTTCGGCAACCCGGCCGGCGGTCACGACGTCGCAGCGATCGCCCGCGAGAGCGGCCGATGGAGCATCTTCGACGCGGCGCACTGCATCGGGGTCCGGACATCGGGAAGCGGTTCGGTCTTCGACTTGGGCGACGCCTCGATCCTGAGCTTGCACGCGACCAAGAGCTTCCACACGTTCGAGGGGGGAGCGATCAGCGCCGCGCGGACCGCCGTGGCGGCGAAGGTCGCGAGGCTCCGGAGCTTCGGATTCGATACGACGGGGGACGTCCCGGAGCCGGGAATCAACGCGAAGCTCACCGAGCCCGCGGCGGCCATGGGCCTCGTCAACCTCCGACACCTCGAGGATTGGATCCAAATCCGTGAGGAGCGCGTGCGCCTATACCGGGAGCTGCTGGCCCCCGTCAACGAAGTGACGTTTCAACGAGTGGAGGCGCGCCGCCCGAGCGTCACGTACATGCCGATCCTGCTGCCGAATCTACGGACCCGGGAGCGGGTCGTCCGGCACCTCGCCGGCGCAGGGATTCAGACCCGGCGCTACTTCTTCCCGCTCACGAGTCAATTCTCCTTCCTTCCTCGTTCCCTCCGCCGTCGCTGCCCGGTCGCCGAGGAGATCGCCAATCGGGTCCTCTGCTTACCGCTCTACCACGAGCTGCCCGAGGAACAAGTCCGTCGCGTCGTAGCGACCCTGCGAGCGGCGCTCTAGGGGCCCCGGACCACCGCCCAAGCCCCGGCTACGTTCCTCCGTGCAGAACGGTCCGGTACAGTTCGAGATACTGGTCTCGAACGACCTCCAGCGCGAAGTGCTCCTGGACGTACGAGCGCGCCGCGTCTCCCAGCTCCGTGCGTCGGGTGTCGTCCCCGAACAATGCGGCGAGGGATTGCC
>JASHUJ010000014.1 GCA_030040035.1 Thermoplasmata archaeon | reverse complement strand
TCCCGGGGCCGCAGCTCAAAGACGTTCACCGGACAGACGTCCCGGCAGTGCGCGCAGCCGGTGCACTTCGCGAGATCGATATCGACCTGAACCATCGGCCGGGTCCGATCGGATTCCAGCGCCGATGCCTCTTAACGGTTGACTCACCCGTCCGGGCGCGAAGGGTCCCGAGTTCGGGACATAACGATTTGAACCCGGAGGGGCGAGTCGGAGCCGGGGATCCCGACGGGGGAGCTCGCGTGATCAACTGGGTACTCGCGCTCGTCCTGTCCGTCGCCGGCCTCGTGCCGGTGACCTACCTCCTCACGAACGCCTATCTCTCGCGCCGTCGCGGACGGAATGTCCGGGGCGATCCGAAGCCGCCCACAGCGATCACCATCGTGATGCCGGTGTACGGCGAGGACGCCGATCGGTTCCGCGCGAGCGTCCGCTCGGCGGTCCGGCAGGGAAGCCGCGTGATCGTGGTGGGGGACGGGTGCGGGGAGCCGTACCGGTCCATCGTACGGTCCGAAGGGGCGGAGTTCGTCGCGCTGCCCGAGCGCGGAGGTAAGAAGCGCGCCCTCGCCGCCGGGCTCGCCCGGGTCACCTCCCCCTTCGTACTCTTCCTCGACAGCGACACGGTCGTCCCCGACGGGGGCGCCGCGGCGCTCTCCGCGTACTTCGCCGACGACGTCGGCGGGGTCGGGGCGAACCTCCTCCACCCCGAGTCGGACTCGGTCGCCGCGGGGTGCTCGGAGTTCGTCGAACGGGCCCGCGAGGTCGTGCTGCGGGCGATGTCCTCGCGGGGGAACGTGCTGTACCTGGACGGGGCGTGCATGATGTTCCGCACCGAGCTCGTGCGCCCGTTCGTGGCCTCCGACGGGTTCCAGCGTCTGCGGGTGTTCGGGCGCGAGACCCCGCTCGGGGACGACTGGCTCCTCACGGACTACGTGCTCGGCCGCGGCTACCGGACCGTCAAGGCCTACGACGTCGGGGCGGTCACCTCCGCGCCGGGCACCGTCCGGGGATTCGTGCGGCAGAACGTCCGGTGGATGCGCTCGAGCTGGATCCGCCTCGGCCAATACCTCCGGGGCGCGGGTCCCCGGGATCCGGGGCTCTTCTACCGGATGGAGCTCATCGGGACGTACGCGTTGCCGCTGCTCACGTTCGCCCTCGCGATCGCCCGGTTTCCCATGTCGCTCCACTTGGTCGAGCGGTGGACCGGCGCCGCGTACCGATTCCTGACGACCGGGGTGCTGTTCGACCGATCGCTGTCCTTGTTCTCCTGGCACCACCTCCTCTTCTCGCTCCAGACCGCGCTCGGCCTCGTCGGCACGGGCGCGTTCGTGGGCGCCGTCGCGAACCGGCTCCCCCCGCACCGCCGGCTGCGGACGCTCGCGTGCGGGCTCCTCGGCTCGGGCCTCCTGCTCCTGACCGCGGTCTACGGGCTCGCCACCGTCTGGCGAGCCTCGTCCTGGCGCGACGGCATCCGACCCGGATCGCCCCAGCCGCGGGAGGCGCCGTCGCCCGTGGGCGGGTGGGCCCCGAGCACCGGACCGTACCTCCGTCGATAGCGTCGATCGTCCGCTCCCCCCGGGACCGCCCGAACGTCTCGGGGGGAGGGGTTAACCGGACCGGGAGCCTACCGGTACTGGCCGGTCCGTGAGCGACCTCCTCCTGGGCACGAGCGGCTGGGACTACCCGGAGTGGGTCGGCCGGGTCTACCCGCCGCGGGGCGCCTCGGACAAGCTCCAGTACTACGCGACGCTCTTCCCCATCGTCGAGGTCAACTCGACGTTCTATCGCCTTCCTCCCGTGGGGGTCGCCGCATCGTGGGTCCGCCGGACGCCGGGGAAGTTCCGGTTCGCGGCGAAGTTCCCGCAGACGATCACCCACGACCTGCGGCTGGTGGGGACGGACGACGAGCTCCAGCGCTTCCTCGCGGTCCTGAAGCCGATCCGGGACGCCGGCAAGTTCGCGGCCGCGCTGCTCCAGCTCCCGCCGTCCCTCCCCTTCGAAGCGGCGACCGTCCGGAGGTTCTACGAGACGCTCCCGAAGGACCTGCCGGTCGCGGTCGAGTTCCGGGAGAAGAGCTGGCTGGTACCCGAATCCGTCGAGCTGCTCCGGGAGTTCCGCCTCGCCTACGTGATCGTGGACGCGCCGCACCTCCCGATCGCGCTCGAGGTCACCGCCCCGTTCGCCTACCTGCGCTGGCACGGGCACGGGAGCCCGCTCTGGTACGACTACACGTACTCCGCCGACGAGCTCGCCGCGTGGATCCCCCGCCTGCGCGCGCTCACCGAGCGCGCCGCCACGGTCTACGGGTTCTTCAACAACCACTTCCGCGGCGACGCCGCGGTGAACGCCCGCTCCCTCGCCGACGAGCTCGGCCTCCCGCCCCCCGCCCGGCGTTCGCGCCTCGATCTATAGGGGACCCGAACGCGGGCCCGATGGGTCCGGGTCCGGCGTGGCGATCAGTGACCGGTCACGAGCTCGCCGAAGTCCACGGCGGCCGTTCCGACGTCTCCGAGATCGACGAGGGCCGTGACCAATGCGGGCAGTCCGTCGTCGGGCCCGAAGGCGTCGATGAGCAGGCTGTCGACGTCGAACAGGCAGGAGAGGATCGAGCCGAACAGCGAGCTGAGCGAGGCGGCGGCCGCGCACGTGATCATGCCGACGAGGCCGAGGCCGACGCTGACCGTATCGGACCACGGGGCCGAGACCTTGTCCTCCCACGCGGTGAGCACGACCGAGCCGGCCACGCTGGTGGTCCCGATCCCCATCAGCTGCCCCAGGACGTCGAAGTCCTCGGCGTCGAGGTCGCTGCCGGCCACGGGCGAGGTCGCGTCCGACCGGGGGCCGCCGTCGTACGAGCTCGTCAGGTTGTCGAGCTCGTCGGCGAGCGACGGCGAGAGCGGGCTCAGGCCGGCGAGGTCGCTCACCAGACTGCGACCCCCGGCGAGGACCGACGCGCCGATCGCGGCGGTCACGAGCGCGCCGACGACGAGCGACAGCAGGAACGCCGTCCCCAGGGACAGGCCCTCGACGAGCGTGACCACGATCTCGATCGCCACGGCCGCCGCGATCGCGACGTAGAAGAGCGGCGCGGCGACATCGCTCCAGAACTGGGCGGCGGCCGCCGTGATCGACTGGCCGTTGCTGGACGCGTTGACCGCGGCCTCGAAGTCGTCCGCGATCGCGCGCGTGTAGGCGAGGGCGGCGGCGATGATCGGCCCGAACGCGGCGCGCAGGGCGGCCTCGAGCTCCTGGACGATGTACTCGAGCAGCTGCTGGAGGGCCTCCTCGAGGACGTCCCCCACGCTGATCAGCGCGTCCGCGGCCCGGCTCACGAGCGCGCCCCCGATCGCGGCGGCCTCGCGGGCGAGGTGGTCGATGTACGTGAACGCCGCGACGGTCGCGGTCCAGACGACGGCGACGAGCGACTCGATCGCCCCGCTGACGGTCTCGACCACCGCGGTGACCGCGTTCACGAACGCGCCCCAGATCCCGTTGTTCTTGTGCGGCGGAGGCGGCGGGGGCTGGTTGTTCGGGGGCGCCCCGTAGAGCCCCTCCCCGATCACCGGCGCGTTCGCGAGCGCCCCGGTGACGACCGTCTCGAGGCCCAGCGACGGCACCTCCGCCGTCACCTTCTGGAACGAGCCGTTCACGCCGCCCGTGGAATTGTCGAAGAGGCCGGCCAATAGGAGGTCGAGGGTCGCGGTCGACGTGATGTTGACGGTGACGATGCCGCTCAGCGCCGGCAGGTCGAGGTAGCCCGGGTACAGGTTCGCGTCCGCCGGGAGCGTGCCGACGTTGGAGCCCGAGGCGAAGTCCGCCTCGGCGACCGCGACCTGCTGGGCGCTCGTTCCCGAGGTGCCGACCTGGTCGACCGAGGAGAACGTTCCGCCGCCCGTGCCCGGCGCGACCGAGCGGTTCTGCCAGTAGGCGCCGAGCTCGTAGAGGAGGCCGGCCGATTTCCCGAACGCTCGGGTAAGGAGGTTCTGCGCGGCGGTACTCTCCGACAGGATCGGCGGGGTCGCCGTGTCCGAGGCCGGAGCGACCGCGGAGCCCGCGAGGACCGCCTGCCCAAAGGGCGAGGCGAGGAACCCTTCTTCGGGGAAGAGGAGATTGTTGAGCCCGGGCGAGAGGGAGACCGAATACGAACCTCCGTCCGGGAACGGCACCGCGCTCGACGTGAGGGCGGTCGAGGCGTTGACGAGCACGAGATCGAACGCTTCCTGGCCCGTGTACCGCTCGAGGCCGAGCGGGAGGCCGTTGGTGGTGCCGTTGTCCGTCGGGAGCCAGAGGTAGGTCGGGCTCTTCCCGCCGGTCGGCACCGCCTGGACGGTGAGGTCGAGCGAGCCGTTCGGGTCGGACTGGCTCTGGGTCGTGAGGTAGTCCTCGGTCACGCTGGCGCCCGCGACCATGTCGTAGGTCAGGTCGGCGACCGTGGCCCCGTCGGCGAACGCGATCGGCGTGAGCATGGACGTGCCGCTCTCGTTCGCCAGCACTTCGATCTGAAGCGTCTCGTACCGGTCCGTCTGGTTCACCGGCACGGTCACCTGGTAGTCGACGAGGCGGGCGACCCCGCCGTCGAGGCCGACCGGCGCCGAGAAGTTCGTGAACTCGGGCGAGCCGCTCGCGCCCGAGCCCGGGTAGAGCGTGAATTCGGCGGCGTACCCTTGGCCCGTCGACAGCCCCTCGACGTAGAGGTTCGTGATGTTGATCGTCAGGCCCTCGGTCCCAATCGCGCTGACGCGCTCGCCGTCGGCGATCCCGTCCCCGGGCGTCGACGCCGTCAGCGGATCGGCGCCCCAGGAGAGCTTCCCGACGACGGTGAGGGTCGACTGGCCGTTCCAGGTCCCGAGCACCGCGCGCAGCGCGTCCGAGTTCTCGACCCCCGCTAGGTCGACGAAGTGCTGGAGCGCGGTGTAGCTCCAGAGGACCTCCGCGGCCCACGGGTCGCCGTCTCCGCTCCGGATCCCGCCGCCGGCGCTCGGGGTGAGGTTCGAGTAGGTCGTCGGATCCCCGAGCGGGACCCCGCTCTCGAAGAGGCCGGGAGTGAACTGGACGCTCGGGGCGAACGGGTCGTACGTCCCCGACTCGTTCCACACCTCGAAGTTCGCGCCCGAGGGGATCACCCCTCCGCCCTGGCTCAGGTCGAACGTCAGGTTCCACGTGTCGAGGAGGTGGCTCCCGGCGGAGTCGACGGTCGTCGGATTGAGCCCGTACTCCTTCTCGATGAAGTCCCCGACGAGCCCGTTCGTCGCATAGTCGTCGACGTTGGCGCTGACGTGCTGGACGCTCGTAACGCCCGCGGCGTCCGTGCTCGTGACGTACCAGCCGTACTGCTTCTCCCAGTCGGTCAGCCCGTCCCCGCTCGTGTCCTTCTCGTACCAGAACGTGGTCGAGTTCGACGCCTCGAAGTGCGGCGCGACGGGCGTCGAATAGTTCAGGACCAGCTCGGCCGAGTACTCGGTGTTGAGCGCGAGCCCCGAGACATTGATCGCATAGGTCGTCGCGGTG
>JASHUJ010000013.1 GCA_030040035.1 Thermoplasmata archaeon | reverse complement strand
GCACGCGGGCCCGACGCGAGGGCGACGAGTACGTCCTCGACGGCGAGAAGTGCTTCATCACGAACGCCCCCCACGCCGCCCTCTACACGGTCTTCGCGACCGTCGACCCGGAGAAGAAGCACCGGGGCGTGAGCGCGTTCATCGTCCCCCGCTCGGCAAAGGGCGTCGTGCCCGGAAAGGACGAGGAGAAGATGGGGCACCGGGCCTCGTCCACCGGCACGGTCCGGTTCGAGGGCGTCCGGGTGCCGGTGGCCGATCGACTCGGGGCCGAGGGGGAGGGGTTCGCGCTCGCGATGCGGACGCTCGACCAGACCCGCACCCCGATCGGCGCGCTGGCCACGGGGATCGCGCAGGCGGCCCTCGACCATGCCGCCGCCTACTCGCTGAAGCGCGAAACGTTCGGCAAGCCGATCGCCGAGCACCAGGCGATCCAGATCAAGCTCGCGAACATGGTCCAGGCGGTGCACGCGGCCCGGTTCCTGACCTGGCACGCCGCGTGGACGATCGAACGCGGCGGCAAAGGCACGCTCGAGTCCTCGATCGCGAAATGCTTCGCGTCCGACGCGGCGCTGCACGTCGCGGACGAGGCGATCCAGACGTTCGGCGGCTACGGGTACATGAAGGAGTACCCGGTGGAGAAGCTGCTCCGGGACGCGAAGTTGACGCAGATCTACGAGGGCGCCAACGAGATCCAGCGGACCGTGATCGCGCGCGAGCTCCTGCGGGCGTATCAGTAGCGGGGAGGCGCCGGCGTGGAGATCGTCGTCTGCCTCAAGCCGGTGCCCGAGGCGGAAACGCGCCTGCGGGTGGCGCCCGACGGCACCCGGCTCGATCCGGAGGGCGTGAAGTACGTCCTCGCGGGCTACGACGAATCCGCGGTCGAGCAGGCGCTCCTGCTCAAGGAGGCGACCGCTGGGGCGCGGGTGCACGCCTACTCCTACGGCCCGGCGCCGCGGACCGAGGAGGTCCTGCGGGCCGCGATCGCGCTCGGCTGTGACGCGGCGACGTGGGTCGAGGCGGGCGCCGCGAGCGACGACCCGATCGCGGCGGCGCGGGCCCTCGGCTCGGCGATCGGCGCCGGACCCTACGACCTCGTCCTCTGCGGCAAGCAAGCCGGCGACGACGAGGCCGGACTCGTGGCCGCCGCGCTCGCCGACGTCCTCGGCGTTCCCGAATTCGGCTACGCGGTGAACGTCCGCTGGGACGCGGGTCGCGCGCGGCTCACCCTCGGTCGCGTCACGGAGTCCGGTCTCGAGTCCTGGGAGACGCCGCTCCCGTGCGTGGTCGGTCTACAGCAGGCGTGGAACGATCCCCGCACCGCCAAGCTTCCGGCGATCCTGAAGTCGCGCAAGGCGACGATCGGTCGGGTCGCCGCGGCGGAAGCGGCGGAGACGGGCCGGACGACGCCCGAGGGGTTCGCGCTCCCGCCGCCACGCATCGGCGCCCGCATGATCGAGTACAAGACCCCGCAAGAAGCCGCCGAGAAGCTCGTGCGATTGCTCCGGGAGGAGGCGAAGGTGTTCCCGTGAGCTCGCGCGTCCTGGTCGTCGGGGAGCGCCGCGCCGGTGCGATCGCGGATACGAGCCTCGAGGTCCTCGACACGGCGCACCGGCTCGCCGGCGACGGGGGCGTCGCCGGGTTCGTCGCCGGCGCGGACGGCGAGCCAGCGGCGGCCTCGTTCGCTCGCTTCGGGGTTCCGTTGGTCTACTGGGCGCGCGAACTGTCGGCCGAGGACAGCGCGGCCGGGCGGATCGCACCGACGGTCGCCGCCGTCGCCGACTCGATCGGGGCCGAGGTCGTACTGGCGGGTGGGACGACCTTCGGGCGGGACCTGGTCGGCTACCTCGCGATCCGCTGGAACGCGGCCGTGGCCACGGGGGTCACGGACGTCCAGCGCGACGCGAACGGGCTCCACGCCCGGCGCCCGATCTTCGGGGGACGGGCGACCGAGACCCGACGGCTGGAAGGTTGGCACGTGGCCCTGGCCCTGCGGCCGCACGCCTTTCCCCGACCGCCCGAAGCTCCCGTCCCCGGCCGCGTCGAGACGGTCGCTCCGGTCGAGCCCTCGGCCGGCTGGCGGGAGGCTAAGTGCCTCGGCGTCGAGGCGACACCGACCGGAAGCGGTCCGAGCCTCGGCGACGCCACGATCGTCGTCTCGGGGGGCCGCGGTCTCCAGGCGCCCGAGAACTTCCACCTGGTCGAGGAGCTCGCGGCCTCGCTCGGCGCCGCGGTGGGTGCGTCCCGAGCTGTCACGGACGCCGGCTGGCGGCCCGGCTCCTTCCAGGTCGGACAGACCGGCAAGGCGGTCTCCCCGCAGCTCTACATCGCGGTCGGGATCTCGGGGGCGATCCAGCACATCGTCGGGATGGTCAGCTCGCGGGTGATCGTGGCGATCAACTCCGATGCGTCCGCGCCGATCTTCAAGGTCGCCGACTACGGCATCGTCGGGGACCTGTTCCAGATCGTGCCGGCGCTCACGGCGGAGATCCGAAAGGTCCGCGGCACGTAAGGGCCCCGCGAGGACCCGGTCACGCGCTCCGGTAGAGCTCGACCCCGTCGCGCAGCAGCCGAGTCATCGAGACGCCCGCCGACTTCCGCGCTTCCTTTGCGAGGCGGCTCATCTTCTGCTTCGGGGCGCCGGTCTCCGTCATCATCGCGTGGAAGAGCTCGGTGACGAACTTCGGGTAGGCGGTGTAGAACCGGGGATTCCACTTCACCTGGTCGAGGCGCTGGAAGTCCTTGAAGTCGCCCAGGACCCCGGTCTCGCCGAGCCGGCGGTCGTACGCCGCGAGCCGGGCCACGGTCGCGTCGCCCGCGCCCTTCGCTTCGAGCGCGGTCTCGGCAGCAAGGAGCCCGGTCCGGATCGCGTAGTTCATCCCCTGGATGACGAGCCCGTTCGAGTAGACGAAGCCCGCGGCATCCCCGGCGATCATCCAGCCGTCGCCGTGGAACGCCGCCGGTCGGCTCGCCCATCCCGTGCTGATCAGCTTGGCCCCGTACTCGACGAGCTCGGCGCCCTTGAGCCGGCTCGCGATCGCCGGATGCAGCTTGAACTGCTCGATGAGCTCGGTCGAATAGACCCCGCGGTCGTAGAGCGACGCGAGGTTCACGATCAGCCCGAGGGAGAGGGTGTCGCGGTTGGTGTACAGGAAGCCTCCGCCGAGCACGCCCGGCGGGAACATCCCGGTCACCCATTCCTCGGCATGGCCCTCGCCGGGTCCGACCTGGAACCGGTCCTCGATCACGGCCGGATCGAGCCGGAACACCTCCTTGATGCCGAGCTCGGTCGCCTCGGGCTTCAGATGCGGTTCGGGACGGATCGGGGTACCGAGCGAGAGGCGCGAGTTCGCGCCATCGGCGAGGATCGTCACCGGGGCCGTCATCGTCTCCCCGCCCTGCACGACGCCGCGGACCCGCGTCCCATCCCAGTTCAACCGATCGACTGGGACCGATGCGACGACCGTGGCACCGGCGGCCTCCGCCTGTTGCGCGAGCCACGCATCGGTCCGCGCGCGCAGCACCGAGTGGCCCACGAACGGCTCCTTCCTCCAGTCCCCGTCCTCGAAGTCGAGGGAGAGCGCCCGATCGCCCGTGAGGAACCCGAACCGCTTGCGCACGATGTGGCGCTCGACCGGCATCTCGTGCCACCAGTTCGGAAGGATCGCGTCGAGATCGTGTCCCCACAGGACCCCGCCCGAGAGGTTCTTCGCTCCCGGCTCGCTGCCCCGTTCGAGCAGCAGCACGTTCGCCCCGCCCTTCGCGAGGCGGATCGCGGACGCGCAGCCGGCCATCCCGGCACCGACGACGATCGCGTCGAAGTCGTCCGCCATGGTCGAGCGAGGGGGCGAGGCGGGCGCGGGAATTTAACTTGAGTCGGGCGGACTCGCCGCGGCCCGGGACCCGTCCGGGGACAGTGCCCTATCGAATCCGTACTCCCCCGTCGCCGGAGTCGGAGCGCTGCGGGGTCATTGCGGGAACGGGAAGGGAGCCTCGTCGCTGGCCGGCAGCCGAACCGCGCTCGAACGCCGCCGTCCCTTATATGGCCTGGACCCTGCGAGCGCTCGATGGGGGTCACCGACTGCCACGTCCACATCAACCCGCTGTGGGAGATGCGACCGGACGCCGTGCGACTTCTCGGGCGGGTCGACGCGACGACCGAGCGATTTCTGAAGGATCCCCGGGCGTTCCTCGAGTACCTCGACGCTGCGGGCGTCGAACGGGCGGTGCTGATCAACTACGTCGCGCCGGAGGTGATCGGCTACTCGGAGAAGGCGAACGAGTTCGTGAGCGAGTACGTCCGGGCCGACCCGGACCGACTGATCGCGGCCGGCGGGATCCGACCGGACCATCCCGATCCCGAGCGCGAGATCACGCGCCTCGTTCGAGAGCTCGGGATCCGTGCGCTGAAGCTCCACCCGTCGCACCAATTGTTCTACCCGAACGCGTACGTCGACGGGACGCGACCTGCCCTGCGGGAGATCTACGCCGCTTGCGAGCGGCACCGACTGCCGGTCATCGTGCATACGGGGACATCGATCTTTCCGCGGGCCCGCAACAAGTTCTCGGATCCGATGTGCCTCGAGGACGTCGCGGTGGACTTTCCCGAGCTCACGATCGTCCTCGCGCACGGGGGACGGCCGCTGTGGATGCCGGCGGCCGTCTTCCTCGCGCGTCGGTTCCCGAACGTCTGGCTCGAGGTCTCGGGGGTCCCACCGGCCCGGGCCCTCGACTACTTCCCGCAGTTGCCGCGTCTCGCGGACAAGACGCTCTTCGGGACCGACTGGCCGGGTCCGGGCGTCTCGGACATCCGCAAGAACGTCGAGGAGTTCCGCGCTCTTCCCCTCGAACCGGACGTGACGCGCCGGATCCTCGAGGAGAACCCGCAGCGCGTCTTTCCCCCGCGCGCGCCCCCGTCTTGAAATACTGGGCTCGGCTCGTCGGGATGTGACGGAGAGCCCGGACCCGCCCGAGGAGGCGACCCCACCCGCCGCGGAGGAGGCCGCGCCGGCGGTGGTCGAGGTCGTCGAAGGCGGTGAGGAGGTCGGGCGTCTCCCGCTCCCGCGCCGCAACCGCGGGGAGGTCTTCGGGATCGCGAGCCAGCTCCTCGGAGCGGCCCGGATCCGCGTGATGTGCGAGGACAACGTCTCGCGGATGGGTCGCATCACGGGAAAGATGAAGAAGAAAATGTGGATCCGCGAGGGGGACCTCCTGATCGTCCGGCCGTGGGGGTTCCAGGAAGGCAAGGCGGACATCCTCTTCCGCTATAGCCGGACGCAGTCGCAGTATCTCTCCCGGAAGAATCTTCTTCCCTCCTCCGTGAACATCTTCCAGACCTCGGAGTCCCCGTCGAGCGCGTAGAGGACGGAAGGATGTGGGCTTCCTCCCGCCGTCCGCTCTCCTCCATCGAGATGGCGGTCGTCGAGCAGAACACGGTCGCTCTCGGAGTGACCCTCGACGCGCTCATGGAGAACGCCGGTCGCGCGACCGCGGAAGAGGCGACCCGCCACCTCCCTCCGCCGCCGGGGCGTGTGGCGGTCGTCGCCGGGCCGGGCAACAACGGCGGGGACGGCACCTGTGCCGCGTTCTATCTCCTGCAGTGGGGCTATTCTCCCGAGATCTGGCTCACGCATCCACCGGTCGAGATCCGCTCCCGGGCGGCGCAGCGCTGCTTCGACCGGGTC
>JASHUJ010000120.1 GCA_030040035.1 Thermoplasmata archaeon | reverse complement strand
TCGAACCTGACCGGCGTGACGTTCACCCCCACGAGCGGGAACCTGACCGGCAACCAGTCGGTGACCGCGACGCTCGCGGTCGGGGCGATCGCCGAGACGGTGACGATCAGCGTGGAGATCTCGTCGGTCTACAACAGCACGAACTCGTCGCTGAACCTCACCTATCCGGTCCACGCGGTGGAACCGTACGTCGTGTCGGCCGAGATCGTGAACGGCGCCGGGTCGACCGTCCTGAGCTTCCCGGTCCAGATCGACCTCGACCAGTCGCCGGTCGGCTCGGTGACCGTGCCGACGCTCACCCCGGGCGGGACCTACAACCTCACGTTCCGCTACGCCACGCTCGGGCTCGCCTCGGGCGAGCACACGTTCTCGATCTCGCTCGTGAGCGAGCACGGGCTGGTCCGGTTCGCGAACGGGCAGACCACGTACGCGACCTCGTTCTATGTCACGGCTGCCCCGACCGACGACACGCTCTGGTACGTTGCGGGCATCGTCGCGTTCTTCGGCGTGCTCTTTATATTCGCCTCCCGGGTGGCGGCGCGCCGTCGGGGCGCGTTGCGCAAGTGACGTCGCCCGACGCGCGGTTCCCTCGATGCAAGCGAAGTTCGACCTGAGGTGCAGTTCGTGCGGCCGGGCCGTCCCGGCGAAGGGGGCGACCCAGTTCACGTGCCCGCAGTGCGGCGAGGCGACGATCGGGCGGTGCGCCCGCTGCCGGGACCAGAGCGTCGCGTACCACTGCCCCCATTGCGGCTTCGAAGGTCCGTAGGGCGGCGCGATGGGCGACGTGGCCGTGCTCTTCCGGGTGATGCCGCAGGGCGTCGAGACCGACATGGAGGCGCTGGCCCGGGCCGTCCGCTCGGCGGTGCCCGCCGGCGTGATGGTCCGGGGCCTCCAGGTGAAGGACGTCGCCTTCGGCCTCAAGTCGCTGCTCGTCTCGGTCGTGATGCCGGACGCGGGCGGGGTCCTCGAGTCGACCGAGCACGCGCTCGCGAAGCTCCCGCACGTCGAATCGATCGAGGTGATGGAAGAGGGGCTCCTGTAGCGGCGCCCCCGGCCCGCGCCCGTGGATCTCCTCACCCACGTCCTCGTCGCCTACCTGATCACCTACGGGATCGTCGGCTTCCACCCCCAGTACCTCGCGGCGGGCGCCCTCGCCGGCGGCCTCCCCGACGCCGACGCCCTCTTCTTTCCCCTCGCGCGCCGGTTCCCGATCCTGCGTCACCACGGGATCACCCACTCGCTGCTCGGCGTCACGATCATCGCCGGGGTCGGCTGCCTCATCGCCCCGGTCCTCGCCCCGGGCTCGATCCTGATCTACTTCGTCGTGCTCGAGATCGGCGGCGCGAGCCACATCCTCGAGGACGGGTTCACCCAGTTCGCCGTCCCGCCCCTCGCGCCGTTCTCGGACGCGCGGCTCCAGATGGACGCGGACCGCGCGATCAATCTCGTGACGCTCGTCGTTTCGGCGGTCGGCTTCTACGTGCTGCTCGGCGTCGAGCGCAACCACGTCGCGTTCGCGATCTACACCCTGACCCTCTACGTGCTCGTCGCGTTCTTCGTCGCCTACTTCGCGATCCGGCTCGCGGGCCGTCTCGCGATCGGGCGGCGGATCAAGGCCACGCGAGCCTACCAGCAGATCGTCCCGACCTCGAACCCGTTCACCTGGTTGCTGCTCTCGGAGGTGAACGCGGACGGCCGGGTCCGCACCACGTGGGCCCGCTACACGTTCGGCCGC
Source organism: Thermoplasmata archaeon (assembly GCA_030040035.1). Lineage (GTDB taxonomy): Archaea > Thermoplasmatota > Thermoplasmata > Lutacidiplasmatales > UBA184 > Lutacidiplasma. Next base: position 2,493 of record JASHUJ010000120.1, on the reverse strand, counting down.
GGGATCGTGGAGGGGCCGCATTCGGTCGAAGGACCGACGCAGCCCGTCCCCCACTCGGGCGCGCCGCAGACGGAGCGGGACGCCCTGGAATGGTCGTATCCGCTGGCCCGCCGGGCCAGCCGGGTGATCGAGATGACGTACCACTTCGGGGAAGCGTTCCGCGATGCCGCGGGCGAGTGGGTCGCGGTGTGGTATTCGCTCGAGTTCACGATGTTCGGCCGGTCGGCGGGCGTGCGCGTCCGCTTTCCGCTCGACGGCGCGCCCCCCGAGGTGAAGTCGACGTTCTACCGGCCCCGCCTCCGCGCGATCTAGGGCGGCCCCGGGTCCGGACCGAGATCGGGCGTCTCGTTCGGTCCCGCTGCGGGGTCCCCCGGAGTCGAGGGCGGATCGGGTGGCGGTGCCACGGGATTCGGTTCGTTGGCCGGCGCGGGGTCGTCGACCGGTCGGTGCGCTCGACGCGCGAGCGCGGGCTCGAGCGCCGCGGCGAAATCGTCCCCACCGAACCCGGCCCGAATCCCTTCCCGGAGGAGGCGTTCCGCCTCCCGGGCGATCCGCGCGTCCCGACCGACCGACCGGGCCGCGGCCGCGATGAGCCGGAGGTCCTTGTCGGCGAGGCGGAGCTGGAACTGCGCCGGATACCGGCGCTCCTCGAAGGCGATCCGCTTTTGCTCGAAGAGCCGCGAGTACCCGCCGCCGTCGAGGAGGAGGTCGATCGCGCGCCGGCGATCGAGCCCGAGCCCCTCGGCCAGCGAGAGCGCCTCGGCGGCGGCCGCGACGTACGTCACGGTGAGCAGGTTGTTCACGAGCTTCATCGCCGTCCCCGCTCCGACCGGGCCGACGTGCTCGACGCGGCGCGCGAAGGAGGCCAGGAACGGTCGGGCGCGCGCGACGTCCTCGTCGGAGCCGCCGACGAACGCGAGGAGGCGTCCGTTGCGAGCGGCCTCGACGCTGCCGCCGAGCGGCCCATCGACGAAGTGGATCCCCCGCGCCCCGAGGCGGTCGGCGACCGATCGGCTCTCCGCGGGGGCGATCGTGCTGAGGTCGACGACGAGCGCGCCCGGCCCGAGGGATTCGGCGAGGCCCCGCCGCCCGAACAGGACGCGGTCGAGGGCTTTCGCGTCGGAGAGGCTCGTGAACACGAGCTTCGAGGTCGCCTCCCGGCCGACGTCCTTGGGGGCGAACGCCCAGCGGGCGCCGGCCGCGAGCAGCGGCTCGGCCTTCGACCGGGTCCGATTGTGGACGACCAACGAATGGCCCGCCGCCCGCAATCGCTCGGCGATCGGAGCCCCCATCATGCCGAGTCCGATGAATCCGATGACCTCAGGTGCCGCCGGGGCCGGTGTCGACATGCCCGTCCCCAGCCTCGCCGTCTATTCAGGCTGCGCCCACGGGGGCGGACTGGTGTCGGGCCGAAGCTCGACCCGAGGTCGGAGGGCGAGCACGGGGGCGGAGACGGTGCGATCTCGGTTCAAGCTTCCCCGCCAACGCGGCGCACCACCGTCGCGCCGTCCGTGAGCGGGCGCCCCGCTCGGCCGGCGCCGTAGACGCACGCGGAGCCCGCGACCGCGGTCGCGACCGCGCCTCCGGCCCAGAGGGGGACGAGGACGAGATGGCCGGCGGGCGGGCTTGTCCCGACGGAGAAGGTCGCCCCGGAAAGGGTCAGCGCGCCCAGCGACCAATAGACGGACCAGAGGAGGAGGAGACCGCCGGTGGTCAGCCCGGCGACCCGACGGGCGGCCGCGGAACCGGGAAGGGACCACCGAGTCCGGCGCCCCGGTGGCTCGGGAGCGTACCGGCCCGCCCGGTGCAGGGCGAATCCGGCCACGATCATCAGCAGCAGCGAGGTCAGAACGAGCCAGGGGTCGTACCGGAGGACCTCGTAGTGGATCGTGGACTCGCTCAGCGTGCTACCGGAGACGGTCTCGATGACGATCTGAACGGAAGACATCGCGGTAAGGGACCCGCCCGCGACGAGGACACCCCCGACGATCAGGTACGGGACCGCGCGCCGCTGCATCGGAAGAGCCGATCGGTTCGACCACCGACCGAGGCATTAAGATGCGTGGGGGGCGCGCGCGCAGCGTACCGCACGCCCGCCGACCGATCTGCCGGTCGGGCCGGCACCTCGCGATTATTTGTAGGTCGACTGGTGGACCGTGCCTTCGTCGTCGACGATGGTGATGCACTCGCCTTCGCACTCGAAGAGGCACGCCTCGCACATGATGCAGTCGGGTCCGTGGATGACCGCCGACTTTTCCGCGCGGAACTGGAATTTTGCGGCCACCGCAGGGTCGTCGACGACGTTCGGCCAATTCCCCCGGGGCTGCATCTCGAAGACCGTCACGGGGCAGACGTCCCGGCAGTGGGTACACCCGGTGCACTTCTCGTGGGCCACCTCGACGCTGACCATCTCGAATCGAACGGTGCGACCTTCCGGGCTATATTATCCCTTCTCGATGCGTGGGAGCCGATGCAGTCCGGCGCCGACCGGAA
>JASHUJ010000119.1 GCA_030040035.1 Thermoplasmata archaeon | reverse complement strand
GTACCTCCCGCGCGGGAGTCCCCCGCCGGGGCGAAGTCTCGGGCGTCGGAGAAGAAACCGTTCCTCCTCGACTTCTTCCCGCTCGAGACCGACCGGGACACGCGGGTCGCCCGCTTCTACGCTCGCCTCCGGGAGGGCCGACTGTCGACCACGCGGTGCCCGAAGGACGGAGCGCTCCTCTGGCCTCCCCGGACGGCGTGCCCACGGTGTCACTCGGAAGAGCTCGAATGGATCGATCTCCCCGAGCGCGGGCGGATCTACGCGTTCAGCGCGGTCCTCGCCGGCGCACCGCTCGGGCTCGAGTCGGAGGTGCCGTTCTCGGTGGGGCTCGTCGATCTCGACGGCGTGCCGCTCCGTCTCTTCGGCCGCATCGAGGGCAAGGCGTGGAACGAGCTCCGGCTCGGCGACGCGGTCCGGGTCGAGGCGTACGACGTGGACGAGGGGCGCGTGTTCTATCGGTTCCGCGCCGGACCGTGATCCGACGTCCGCAGCCCGCTCGGAGGGTCCGGCGGCGCAGAGCGCGGATACTGACGAAAAAACTAGAGTAGCCTATTTATAGGGCTCCTCGGTCTCGCGCGCCGCCCCCCGGGGGTCCGTCACCACATGGAAGGGTCGCATACCGGGTGGTGGCACCGACACGGTTGGACGATCGCGATCCTGCTCTCCGCGATCGGCGTCTCGTTCGCGATCCGGACCATCTGGGCCTATCCCGTCATCGCGCAGTACGGGCCCCTCTACACCTACGCAGGCGGCTCGGACTCGTACTACCACTCGCGCGTGATGGCCTACATCATCCTCAATCACACGAACCTCATCCACGATCCGCTGCTGCACTATCCGGTCGGCTCGACGAACCCGCGCGAGCCGCTCTTCGACTGGATGAACGCGATCCTCGGGATCGTCTTCGCGCCGTTCTTCGGGGGAAACGCGATCGTCGCGGGGGCGTGGATCCTCGACCTCCAGGCCCCGCTCTGGGCCGCGCTCGGCGTCGTCCCGGTCTACCTGATCGGACGGGAGGTCGCCAACCGGCGCATGGGCCTGATCGCCGCGGTGATCTTTCCGTTCCTGAGCGCGAACATCGATTCGTCGACGTTCGGGTACGCGAACTACCTCTCGTTCTACACGTTCTTCGTCCTCGTCACGGTCTACTGCTTCTTGCGGATGGTCAAGGCGGTCGGCACCCGTCGCTGGATCGAGAGCTACCGCCATCCGAGCCAGTACGGGCCGGGCTTGCGCGCCTTCCTGCGCACCGAGCGCACGGCGGTGAAATGGGCGGTCTTCACCGGGGTGTCGCTGGGGGCGCTCGCGCTCGCTTGGCAAGGATACACGCTCGACGTCGTCGTCATCGGGGTCTCGGTCCTCGTGGCGGTCTTCGTGGAACGGATCCGCCGGGTCGACTCGTTCGGCCTCTACGTCGCGACCTGGATCGTCGGGCTCGTCGCGTTCCCGATGGAGATGCCGTACTACCTGACCCAGTACGGCACGCTCACCTCCCCCGGCTTCGAGACGTATTTCGTCCTCCAGGCGATCATCTTCTTCGGGCTCCTGCTCATCCTGCTGCCGTTCATCCTGATGCGGGACGTCCCGTGGGTCGTCTCGATCCCGGTCCTGGTCGGGATCGTCCTGGGCGGGGTCGGGGCGCTCGCGCTCGTCGACCATAGTCTGTTCACGACGCTCATCACCGGCCAGGGCTACTTCGTGAAAACGCTCGTCTACTCGACCGTCGCCGAGGCGCAGGCGCCGTCCATCGACGCGCTCGTCGTGGGCTTCGGGGTCGTGACGTTCTTCCTCGCGTTCGCCGGTCTTGCGATCTTCGTCTACCACCTCATTCGGGGCCGCTTCAAACGGGTCCACGTCGTCTTCGTCGTCTTCGCGGTCGTCTCGATCTACCTGCCCATCTCCGCGACGAAGTTCTTCCTCGTCGCGTCGCCGATCTTCGCGCTGCTCCCGGCCGAAGCGATCCGGATGGCGCTCGACGTCGGCGGCTACCCCGAGCTGCGTCGCACGACCGCCTCGCTCTCCGATCGCCGGAGCCAGTTCGCCGCCTTCCGCCGGGCGTTCAAGGCGCGCCACGTGCTCATCATGGCGCTCGTCGTCGGCCTCATCCTGCCGAACATCTGGGTCGCGATCGACGCGGGGATCCCGGGGAACACCAAGTCCGGATTCGCCGAGCAGGTCGCCGCGACGCTGCCGCCTTGGCTGCAGCTCAACACCTCGAGCCCGTCGTCCTACTACTTCGGCGCCGCCGGCTCGTCGCTCGACACGTCGAACCAGTACGATAGCGCCGGTTACAATTGGCTCGCGACCCAGGACACGAGCTTAGCTCCGCAAGATCGGCCCGCGGTGGTGAGCTGGTGGGATTACGGGTTCCAGACGATCGACCAGGGGCAGCATCCGAGCGTCGCGGACAACTTCCAGGACGGGATCAACCCCGCCGGCCAGTTCCTGCTCGCGCAGAACGAGTCCCAGGCGATCGCGGTCCTCGCGACGACCCTGGTCCAGGCCGAGCAGCAGTCGTCGCACCTGACCTACCTGCCCAGCTCGCTCAACCGGATCCTCGCGTCCGACGGCGTCAACGTCTCGAAGTTCCACAATATCCTCGTCAACCAGAGCGCCGACTACCGAACGGTCGTCGCGAACCCGCAGTTCTACCTACCGGTCAATCCCTCGACGCTCACCGACGACAACGCGATGTTCATCGCGATGCAGTACTATCTCTCGACCGCGCTGCCGCTCTCGGGCGTCGCGAAGCTCTACAACGACATCATGTCGTACACGGGCTGGTCGATCGGCTACGCGCTGTCCGACAGCCGCCTCTTCCCGTTCTCGGGGAGCGATACCGGCATCTACTACGCGCCGGTCGACCTGACCGGGCGGGTCGTCGACTCGGCGGGGGTCCCGCTCACGTACTTCAACGTGACCGTCACCGGGTCGGACGGGAACACCTACCCGCTCGGCCAGGTCCCGGCCGACGTCTCGGCGGTGAATTACAACATCAACTATTTCGCGCCGTTCTACAACTCGATGATCTACCACATCTACATCGGCTACAACGGGACCGATGTGGGCCTCGGGCAGGGGATCCCGGGGCTCGAGGGTTCGACGACGCTCCTCTCCTCCCCTCTGATGCCGGGCTGGATGCTCGAGCACTTCCAGGTCGTCTACCGGACCGCGTACTACTGTCCCCAGGCGAACGTATCGGCGAGCTCGAGCTGTCTCAGCGCCACGAACTATCCGACGGCCGTCGCGCTCGCCGCGAAGGATCATGGTACGGCCGACACGAGCGCCGACGCCTACTTCAGCGGCGGCGAGTCGTTCCTCGAGTACTATCCGGGCCAGACGCTCATCGGCACCGTGACGACCTCCGGCGGCGCCCCGGTCGCCGGCGCGCAGGTGACGGTGGACGATGGGTGGGGGATCCCCCACATGACGACCCACACGGCCAACGACGGCTCGTTCTCGGTCGTCCTCCCGCCGGGCAACGACACGCTGAACATCACGACGGGCTCGCAGAACCTCCTCCTGCAGCAAGGCAACATCACGCTCGACTCGATCCACCTCACCGTCCCGAACGCGGTCGGGCTCAGCCCCGACGCCCCGCCGCTGGTGGAGACGTTCCACCTCGACCCCGCGACCGTGCAGGGCTACGTCTACTGGAACTCGAACAACTCGACCGCGTACGATCCCGCCACGGATGTCCTCGCCCCCGGGGCGCAGGTCGTCCTCTGGGGGCAGAACGGGACGAGCCGCCTCACGGCGACCACCGACGCGAGCGGCTCGTTCCTGCTCTCGAACGTCCCGCCCGGGACCTACAACTACAGCATCGTCTACGGCGGGAACAACTTCACCCAGTCGACGCTGTTCGTGAAGCCCGGCCAGACGGTGAACGCGACCGCCGCGCTCACGCCGGGCTACCTGACCGGTACCGTCACCGATAGTTCGGGCTCGATCGTCGCCGGGGCGACGGTGACCCTCAGCAACGCGAGCGGGACCGTCGCGCAGACGTACTCGAACGCGACCGGCGGCTACCGGATCGCGAGCGTCGGGCCGGGGAACTACACGATCACCGCGTACGGCGCGACGCTCGGCGAGCGATCGCCCGGCCAATTCCTCGTCGTCCCGAGCGCCGGTAGCTCGGTCACGACCCCGCTGACGATCGTCCCGATGTCGACCGTCTCCTTCTCCGTCCTCGCGGACGGCGCGCCGGCCGCCTCGATCCCGGTCCGGTTCATCCCGCAGACGACGATCGCGAACGGGACGACCTCGCCGATCGCGTCGATCGGCAACGCGACGTCGGACGGCACGCTCGCCGTCTCCTCCGCCACCGGGATCGTCAGCGCGACGCTGCCGGCCGGCAACTACTCCGTGTACGCGCTCGGGCATCTCGGCGCGAGCGTCTACGCCGGGATCGGCTCGGTCACGGTCGGACCGCTCGCCCCGTCGGTCGCCCCCGCGCTCTCCCTCGCACCGGGGGTCGTCCTCTCGGGCGTCGTGAGCACGAGCGGCATCTCGGCGAACGGCACCCGCACGGCCGTCCTCGCCTACCCCGCGACCGGCGGTCAGGTCGAGGCCTGGGCCGCGGCGAACGGCTCGTACGCGCTGACGGTCCCCGCGGGCACGTACTCGGTCCTCGCGCTCACGGGTACGGGCGCGACGAGCGGGAGTGCCGTCAAGAGCGCGCTCGCGACGGTGACGGTGAGCGCGCCGTCCACGACCCTTTCGCTCGCGCCGGTCCAATCGGTCGCGGCGCACTTCGGGATCGGGAAGGTCCTCGCGGACGGGAGCCTCTTCGGCGCGACGAACCCGAGCGTCACGCTGCGCGCGAGCGGGAACGGGGTGTCGATCCCGGCGCTGGGCGTTTCGAACGGGACCGCGACCCTCTACGTGCCCGAGACGGCCCCCGGTGGCGGGACGTACTGCCTCTCGGCCTCCGCGTTCGGATTCGCGTCGGCGAGCCGGTGCGGCCTCGCTCCGAGCGCGCTCGCCCAGATCACGACGTTCCCGCTCGCGCTCTCGAACGTCTCCGTCTCCCTCACGGTGGTCGGACTTCCGAGCGGGACCCGGGTCACGGTCAACCTGACGGCGGAGAGCTCCACGGCGACGAACCTCACGTTCTCGGGGGGTCCCTCGTTCTCGTTCGGCGCCCCGCCCGGCGTGTACGGTGTCGGCGCGCGCGCCACGATCGCGAACAGCACGACCGTCTACCTGCCCCCGTCGATCCTCTCCACGACGATCCCGGTCGGCGCCACGTACTCGAACCTCACGCTGATCGTGATCCCGAAGATCACCGCGAAGGGAACGCTCACCGTGCCCGCGCGCGTCCCCCTCGGGAACGTCACGATCTCGCTCAGCTCGCCCACGCTCGGTAACTTCACGACGAACGGGACGACGTTCACGAAGGGGTTCTACGCGGCCCCGGGCACGTACTCCGTCAGCGCGACGTACGCCGAGTCCGGGACGAACTACACCAACCTCACGCGGCTCACCGTGGCCGCGAACGGGACGATCTCACCGGCGCTGCGGATCAATATCGCCGGGGTCAATCTCATCGGCACGTTCAAGAGCGGGACCACGACGCTCCCGCTCAACGGGACCGTCGCCGTGATCTCGCCCACCGGGGCGAAGACCGTGACCACCGCCTCCGGGGGCAAGTTCACGGTCCCCGTGCCCCCGGGGGTCCGGTACGCCGTCTTCGGCAACACGACGATCCTCGCGTCGGGCCCCAACGGGAGCTTCTACCGGGCGTACCGCGTCACGCCGGGCTGGACGTGCACGCCGAACGCCACGGTCGAGACCTGCTCGATCCCGATGGTCGGCACGGACGTGCCGTGGTGGCTCAACGGCACGGTGAGCAGCTCCGGCGTCGTCGGACCCGTGACCGGCACGGCCACGCTCGTCGGGCCGTATCCGTACGTCAACGTCACGACGGTCGCGCTCGCGGACGGCGCGTTCTCGGCCCGGGTGGCGCCCGGCGCGTATTCGGTGTACGTGAACGGTACCGGGTCGGCGGCCGGTCGCGCCGTGTTCGGGAGCGGGCTCGCCCTGCCCTCGGTCCGCACGCCGATCGCTCTCACGCTCGCGCCGACGTGGGTCGCGAGCCTGTCGGCCGTCGCCCCCACCGGTCCGGTCTCGGCGATCGGACCGGTCACCCTCATCCTCACGGACGCGCTCGGCCAGCGGGTCGCCTTCCCGGGCCTCGCCCCCGGCACCACGGTCGCGCTCGATGTGCCGGCCGGGACGTACCGGGGGAGCGCGCAAGCCACCGGCACGCTCTACGGCCAGACGGTGAACCTGACCGGCGCGGTCACCGCGACGATCTCGCGAGGCAACGTCGCGCTGAACGTCCCGCTCGCCTACCCCGTTTCGTACGCCGTGTCGGCGGTCCTCCAGGGCCCGTCGAGCGCGACGGTCCGGGCCGGCGGGGTCGCGAGCTTCGCGTTCTCCCTGCGGGCGGTCGGCACCGAGCCGGTAACGGTCACCCCGATCGGCACCCCCTCGTACTGGACGTTCGCGTTCAACTTCGCGAGCCTCTCGCTCACCCCGGGACCGTCCGGGACCAACGTCTCGGGCGAGGTCGCGATCACCGTGCCGGCGGGCACCGCGGTCGCCCATCCCGGCGTCACGATCGAGTTCGAGCTCGCGAACGGGACGGTCGTCGGGTCGGTCGCGCCCGCCCCCACGATCAACGTCGTCCCGACGTACGGCGTCGGGATCGGGACCTCGTCGTCCTCGGCCAGCCAGGTCGGCGTCGACCGGGTCGTCCAACCGTTCTACGTCGTGAATTCGGGGAACGCGGACGAGACGGTCGCGCTCTCGATCGTCGACGCCGCGAAGCTGGCCACCTACGGCTGGTCGGCGACGATCGTCGACGCCTCGGGGAAGGCAACGAACTCGACGAGCCTGACGGCGGGTCAGAACGAGACGTTCAGCGTCGACCTGAACGCCACCGCCGCGATCTTCCTGCCGCCGGGGAGCATCACCCTCAGCGCGGCGGTGACGAGCCCCAACGGGAGCGGCGTCGCGTCGACGACGATCGCGATCCCGCTCGCGACCGTGCACCCGAACGTCCCGCCGACGGTGACCGGCCCGAACGTCGGCACGCCGCCGACCCTCCCCGACTGGTTTGTGCCGGTCATCGTCTTCGTTCCCGCGATCGCGCTCGCGCTGGCGGTCGTGACGTACCGGTGGTGGCGCACGCGACGCTGGAGACGCCGATGAGACGCGGGGCCGGAGGGCTCGCGCTCGCCCTCGTCGCCCTGGCCCTCTCCGGCGTCCTCCTGTCGGTCGGAGGCGTCGGACGCGGGGGAACGCCCGCTCCGTTCGCCGTCGTCGAGCCGGCCGCCTCGGCCGTCGCCGGG
>JASHUJ010000118.1 GCA_030040035.1 Thermoplasmata archaeon | reverse complement strand
CGTCTCGCGGATGGGGCGGATCACGGGCAAGATGAAGAAGAAGATGTGGATCCGCGAAGGCGACCTCCTGATCGTTCGCCCCTGGGGCTTCCAGGAGGGCAAGGCCGACATCCTGTTCCGCTACAGCCGGACGCAGTCGCAGTACCTCGCTCGGCGGAACCTGCTCCCCGCCTCGATGAACCTGTTCTCCACGCCGGACGCCGCGACGCCGGGCTCCCCGTCGGCCTGATCGCGATGTGGGCCGCCTCGCGCCGACCGCTGTCGTCGGAAGAGATGGCGGTCGTCGAGCAGAACGCGGTCGCGCTCGGCGTCACGGTCGACACGCTGATGGAAAACGCCGGGCGGGCCGTCGCCGAGGAGGCCGAGCGGCACCTGCCCGCACCGCCGGCGCGCCTCGCGGTCGTCGCGGGCACGGGGAACAACGGCGGCGACGGCACCTGCGCGGCGTTCTACCTCCAGCAGTGGGGCTATGCCCCCGAGGTGTGGCTCGTCCGTCCGCCCTCGGAGATCCGATCGCGCGCGGCGCTGCGATGCTTCGAGCGGATCGAGCACCGGGTGCCGGTGCACCTGCGGGTCCCCCGGTCCGAGGAGCTCGCGACGATGCCGCTCGTACTGGACGCGCTCCTCGGAACCGGCCAGTCCGCCCACCTCCGCGCGCCGATCCGCGAGGCGGTAGGGGCGATCCGAGCGAGCCGGGCCCCGGTCCTCGCGATCGACCTGCCGACCGGGGTCCTCGACCCGGACGGGCTGCGGCCCTCGTGGACCGTCGCGTTGACCACGGTGAAGACCGAGATGGCCTCCGTCGAGGCGGGCCAGGTCACGGTCCGGGACATCGGCCTGCCGGCCGCGGCCTGGCAGCGCACGGGTCCAGGGGAGTTCCTCTTCTTCCACCCGCCCGACGGCCGTCACGACCGGGGCCGCAGCGGTCGCCTCGTGGTCGTCGGCGGCGGACCGTACGCCGGGGCGCCCGCGCTCGCCGGACTCGCCGCACTGCGTTCCGGCGCGGAGCGCTCGAGCGTGCTCGCCCCGGGAGGCACCGCCGAACGGATCCAGTCGTTCAGCCCGAATCTCATCGTGCGGGCGCTCGGCCCGGATCGGTTCCGTCCGACCGACCTCCCGGAGATCCTCGACTTCCTCCGGGCGGCCCCGCCGCGCGCCGTCGTGCTGGGGATGGGCGCGGGGGGCCATCCGGAGACCCTCGAACTGATGGGCCGGCTGATCCGCGAACTGCTCGGACGCCGCCCCCTCGTCGTCGACGCGGACGCGCTGGCCGCGATCCCACCGCCGGAGGAGTTCGACGCGCGGTCGAAGGAGGGTCTTTCGCCGGTCCTCGTGGCGACCCCGAACTCGGGCGAGTTCGCCCGGGTGTTCGGGGGCTCGCTGACCTCGTCCCAGCCGGAGAAGATCGCGGCCGTCGAGCGGCTCGCCGTGGAACGCCGGATCACGCTGGTCGTGAAGGGGGAGCCGGATCTCGTCTCGGACGGAGGGACGACGTTCGAGAACGCGCATCACCATCCGGCGATGACCGTGGGCGGCGTGGGGGACGTGCTCGCGGGCGTCATCGGGAGCCTGCTCGCGCAGGGTCTCTCGCCCCTCCACGCGGCTCGGCTCGGAACCTACTGGACCGGTTCGGCCGGGCTACGCGCCGCCACGACGCACAGCTTCGGACTGACGGCGACCGACGTGATCGACGAGCTGCCCCGTGCGCTCGTCGGTGGGCTGGAGCGGTTGCAGCATCCCGCATAGACCGCGAGCGAACCCTGACCGCGCCCGATCCCCCGGACCGAGCGGATAGGATCGAGCGAGGGGGCGCGACGCCGTACGAGGGTCTGCCTAAGCGTAGCGGACGCGACCTCGGATCGCCTTCGCGCGGGCGCGGACGTCCTTCTCGCCGGCGGGGTTCCCCTCCGCGTAGCCCTGGTGGAACGCGCGCACGAGCGCCTCGGGTTTCGCGTGGAGGGCCTTCAGGTCCTCTTCGACGAGATGGAGATCGATCCCGAGCTCTTCGACGCCCGGACTCCGGCTCCCCATCGAGAGGTCGATCAGCGCGGGGGCCCCGGTCGGGCCGTCGGGAAAGAGCACGTTCGAGCTGGTGAGATCACCGTGGGCGATGCGGCCGGCGTGCAGCCGCCCGAGCGCCACGCCGAACGCCCGGACCGCGCCCGTCAGGACGTCGGGCGGTAGCTCGGGATCTTCGAGCAGCGCGCGAAGGGTCGGTCCGGGGAGCTCCTCGAGGACCAGCCGGTGGCGGGCCAGGTCGAGGTCGTAGATGATCGGGGTCCGGACGCCGAGCTTGCGGGCGTCGACCAGGAGGCGGGCTTCCGTCCGTGTCCGTTCTCGGCGCAGCCGCTCGTCGAGCGCCTTCGGCCGGTAGCTCTTCGCATCCCGCTCCTTGAGGAGCGCGGGGAAGCCCCACCAGTCGACCTTGCGGATGGCCGCCTCGGCGCCCCGGGAGACCGTCGGACCCGCCGGTGATTCGTCGTCCATGGTCCGCACCGCTCAGCGGGCGCGCCGGGCGGCAAGCGACCGGACGATCGCCTCCCGGGCGAGCCGGGCGGCGAGGGCGCTCGTGTTGCCCGTGTCGTAGATCGGGCTCACTTCCATGATGTCGAACCCGGCGAGACGCGGCGCCGCCTGGCCGATGATGTACTTCACGTCGCGCGGGGTGAGCCCGAACGGTTCGGGCGTGCCGGTCGCGCCGGCGTAGGCGGGGTCGATCGCGTCGATGTCGAGCGTGATGTAGATCCGTTCGGTCTTCAGCATGTTCAGGGCCTGCTGGACCGCCGCCTGGATCCCGTCGCGGGCGATCTCGTGCGCGGTCACGTACGACATCCCGAGCGACTTGTTGTCCTCGATCTCCTCGCGCGAGACCGAGCGGACCCCGAGCACGACCACGTTCCGCGCCCCGACCTTTTCGAGAACGCGGCGCGACGAGCACGCGTGGCTGCGCCGATCCCCGAGATAGCTGTCGCGGAAGTCCATGTGCGCATCGAGGTAGAGGACGCCCAGCGAGGGGGCCGACGCGGGGTAGGCCTCGACCACCGGCGGGGAGCAGGCGTGGTCGCCTCCGAAGACGATGGGTACCTTGCCGGCCGCAAAGATGGGCCCGATCTCCTCGCGGACCGTCCGGACCATGTCCTCGGCGCTGCCGAACTCCTCGGCGTTCCCGAGGTCGTGGATGGCGGCTTCGGAGAGGTCGATCCCCGTCTCGAGGTCGTACGACTCGAAGTTCCAGGAATGCTGGCGGATCGCGTCGGGGCCGAAGCGGGCGCCCGGCCGGAACGACGTCGTCCGGTCGAACGGCACGCCGACGATCACGAACTCCGCGTCGTCGAACGACGCGCCCGCGTCCGCGAACGTGGTGGGACGAATCACGGTCCGGCCGACGACCCCCCGCTATAAGAGCGTGAGCGCGCCCCCGCCGGGACGCGTCGGCCGTGCGGGGAAATTATGAGCCCGGTCGCGTCTCGCGGAGCCGGTGGACCCCGTGCCCGAAGGAGAGAAGGTCGGTCGCAAGCGCGAGGACGATGGCGTCGAGCTCCTCGTCCTGAAGAACCCGCCCGTGAACGCGCTCGCGACGACCGTGCTCACCGAGCTCGACCAGCACGTGCGGGCGATCGAGTCGGACCCTGCGGCCCGGGCCGTGATCCTCACCGGCGACGGGCAGTACTTCAGCGCCGGGGCCGACCTCAAGGAGATGGCGACGCTCGACCTCGCGAGCGCGCCCGGGATCGTCCGTCGCGGCCACGAGCTGTTCGGCCGGATCGCGGACCTGCGCGTGCCGGTGATCGCCTCGATCAACGGCCTCGCGCTCGGGGGTGGGCTCGAGCTCGCGCTCGCGTGCGACCTTCGGATCGCCGGGGAGTCGGCGAAGCTCGGGGCCCCCGAAGTGAACTACGGACTGATGCCGGCCTATGGCGGGACCCAGCGGCTCGCTCGCCTCGTCGGCCCCGCGAAGGCGAAGGAGCTGATCTTCACCGGCGCGATGATCCCCGCCGCCGAGTCGTTCCGGATCGGACTCGTCAACCGCGTCGTGCCGGCGGGCCAGGAGCTGCGGGCCGCCCGGGATCTCGCGCACACGATCGCCCAGCGCGCGCCGCGGGCCGTCCAGGCGTCGAAGCGCGCGATCCAGGAGGGGCTCGCCCGTCCGCTCGCGGAGGGCCTCGAGCTCGAAGCGAGCCTCTTCGAGCACGAGGTGCTCCCGAGCGAGGACCTGGGCGAGGGGATCGCAGCCTTCGTCGAGCACCGTCCGCCGAAGTTCAAGGGGGCGTGACGATGCCGATCGAGTTCTCGTTCACGCCCGACCAGGAGGCGTTCCGGGACGCGGCGCGGGCCTTCCTCGCGAAGGAGGTGGCGCCGGTCGTCGCCGAGATGGACGAGAAGGAGGAGTTCCCGCGCGCCTCCGTTCGCCGGATGCAGGAGGAAGGGTACTTCGGGATCCCGATCCCGGAAGAGTACGGCGGCCTCGGGCTCGGCAAGCTCGGCTACTGCATCTTCCTCGAGGAGCTCGGGAAGGTCGACGCCTCGCACGGGACGATCGTCGGGGCGCACACCTCGCTCGGCACCACCCCGCTCCTCTCGTACGGCACCGAGGAGCAGAAGCGTCGCTGGCTCGTGCCGGCCGCGAAGGGCGAGAAGCTCCTCGCGTTCAGCCTCACCGAGCCGGGTTCGGGCAGCGACTCGGGTGCGGTCCACACGGTCGCGGAGCGCTCGGGCGATCACTGGACGATCACCGGGAACAAGATCTACGTCTCGAACGGTCGCGAGGCCGACTCGATCGTCCTCATGGCGGCCACCGACGCGAAGCTCGGCCCGAACGGGGGCGTGACCGCGTTCCTCATCGACGCGAACCTCCCCGGGTTCAAGGTGGGCCGGTGCGAGAAGAAGATGGGCCTCCACGGCACCTCGACGGCGGAACTGATCCTCGACCATGTCGAGGTCGGGCCGGAGCGGGTCCTCGGCGAGGTGGGGAAGGGCTTCCACGTCGCGATGACCGCCCTCGATGTCGGGCGCGTCTCGCTGGGCGCCGCGTCGCTCGGCGGCATGCAGGCGGCGACCCACCAGGCGCTCGAGTTCGCGAAGAACCGCACGCAGTTCGGTCTCCCCATAAGCGAGTACGAGGTAATCCAGTTCAAGCTCGCCGACATGGCGATGCGGATCCAGGCGCTCCGCTACCTCGTGTACCACGCGGCGGCGCACCAGGACCGGATGGGCCCGGACCCGAAGACCTGGAGCCGGCTCGAGCGCGTCGACAAGACGCGGGAGGCGGCGATCGTGAAGTGCCTCGCCTCGGAGTGGGCGGGCGAGGTCATCGACGAGGCGCTCCAGATCCACGGCGGACTCGGGTACATCCGCGGCACCCCGATCGAGCGGGCGTACCGGGACGCGCGCATCTCCGAAATCTTCGAGGGGACCAACGAGATCCAGCGGCTGGTCGTTTCGCGCGATCTACTGAGCCGGGGTCTCTAGGGCAGGGCCCGCGCCCTCGGCGCGGAGGACGCGCCGAAGGACCTTCTGGACCCCGCTGCGCGGCAGGGCGTCGCGGAACTCGATCGTCCGCGGCGCCTTGTAGTGCGCGATGCGCTCGCGGACGAAGGCGATCAGCTCGTCAGCGGTCACCGTCGCGCCCGGCCGGCGGACCACGAACGCCTTCACGACCTCGCCGTGGGCGGCGTCGGCCACGCCGATCGCGGCCGCGTCCGCGACCGCCGGGTGCTGGAACAGCACCTCCTCGACCTCCCGCGGATAGACCTTCATCCCGCCGACGTTGATGAGGTCCTTCTTGCGGTCGACGATGTAGGCGAAGCCGTCCGCGTCGATCCGGGCGAC
>JASHUJ010000117.1 GCA_030040035.1 Thermoplasmata archaeon | reverse complement strand
GGCCGCGTACCCCACCACCTCGCGCATCGGCTCCGCTTCCCCCGAGTGCCCCCAGCGGAGCAGCCGGGCCTCGAGCGACCGGGTACGGGTCGCGGCGAGCATCATGGTCGTCGGGGCGATCCCGCACATCGAGATGTCCTCGCGGGTCACCGTGTCGTAGAGCGCCCGCGCGTCCCGGGTCAGGATCCGATCGATCGCGCGGTGGTCGAGGCGGTCCGCGACCGAGGCGGGGACGTAGTGCGAGAAGTCCGAGGAAGCGAGCAGGAGCACGTCCCGTCCCTCGATCGCCTCGCGTACGATCCCCGCGACCTCCTCGAGGAACGCGAAGGGCCCGAAGCCGACCTCGAGCGCCACGAATTTCGGTTGCGGGAGGACGTACTCGAGAAATGGGAGTTGGACCTCGATCGAGTACTCGCGGACCTGGGACGCCTCGTCGATCTCGATCGGTCCACCGTGCAAGGACCGTACGAGCTCGTGGTCGACCCGGGTGGGGCCGAGCGGGGTCAGCCAGTCCCGGTCGGACAGGGAGGCTCCCCGGCTGAGACCGTGATGGTCGACGCCGAGGATCAGCACCGTCGCGGGAGCGCGTTGGACGGCCACTTGCGCGAAGACCTGGGCCGCGATCGGGCCCGAGTAGTGGTAGCCCGCGTGCGGCACGACCGCGGCTTCGAGCGAGCGCTCCGTCGCGCGGCGTCGAAGTGGGAGCTGGCCCGGGCCGCGCGGGTCGAGGAAGCATCCCTCGATCTGCTGCGCCAGCGACTTGCCGTCACCCGCGTAGAACGCCCCCGCGACCGCCGGCGGCCGGGGGGTGGTCGTCGCCATGCGCCCTCAGGCCGGAGATAGCTCCGACACCACTTTCCGTGCTTCGGTCTCGTCGAGCCGTTCCCGAGACCCGGCACCGAACGGGTTCCCCTTGCCGTAACGCGGGATGACGTGGAAGTGCACGTGGAAGACGATCTGGCCGGCATTGGCTCCCGTGTTCAGGGCGACGTTGTAGTGCGGCGTCAGCCGCTGCTCGACGCGACGGCAGATCTCGTCCAGCGACCGGATGAGGCGCATCTGATCCTCGAACGGGATGTCGGTGAGCCGCGCGCCGTGTCGCTTGGGGATCACGAGCAGGTGTCCGCGGGTGAACGGGAAGATATCGAGGAACGCCATGGTGTGCTCGTCCTCGAAGAGGATCCACGCGGGCGCCCGACGCTCGACGATGTCACAGAAGACGCAGTTCGGGTCGCGAGCGGGCGCCGCGGACGCCATCCGGACCCCGAGCGCCCGCCGAGTATAGAGCTGGCGCGCTCGAAGGGGTCGCAAGACCGTATAAGGCGGTCCCGGCTCTTTTGGGTCGATGCTCCGACGAGCGCTGGCCATCGTGGTCGCGCTCGCCGTGCTCGCCGCCTCCGGGTTGATCGTTGCCGCCCGGGCCGTGCCCGGTAACCCGGACGGAACAGGGACCGTCTCCCAAGCCTCGACACGAGTCGTCTCGACGGATGCGACCCCCGTTCCTGGGGGCGCGCACGCCACGGCCTTGCCCGCCGACGCGCGGTTGACCCTGACCGTGGAGCTCGAGGATCCGGCTTCGGGGCAGCTCTCGAGTTACGTGGCCGCCGTCGAGAACCCCTCGTCGCCCGAGTACCGTCACTTCCTCACGTCCGCTCAGTTCGACGCACGGTTCGCGCCGGGGGAGGGGCGCGTCGCCACGGTCGCGGCGACCCTCCGGTCGGCCGGGGGCACGTCGATCACCGTGTTCCCGGACGACTCTTCGATCTCCGTCAGTCTCGATGTCGCCGCGGTCCGCAGCCTGTTCGGCGTCGAACCCGTCGCGTACGGGACCTCCGAGGGTCGTGTCCTGTACACGGCGATCGGGACCCCTCGAGTGACCAGCTCGCTCGCCGGGTTGGTATCGGGGGTGGACGGACTCTCGGACGCGGTCGCCGATCGGTTCTCCTGGAACCTGCACGCCTCGACGCTGCGTCCCCTCGAGGTTTCCCGGGGTCCCGGCCAATTCGTCGAGTACACCAACACGAGCTCCGAATGGTTCCTTGGGTCCGATTTCGCCCAGACCTTCGGGGCGACGCAGCTGTTCCCGGGATCGGACTCCGTCACCGGAGCGACGTTCCCCACACACGTCGCCATCGCGACCCTGCTCGCGAGCGGGTACAACGGGACCCTCCGGGAGAACCTGCCCGCGTACGATCCGACGGTGGTCGCGGCATACTTCAACGGGACCCAGCCGAAGTCCTGGCCGCTGCCCAACATCTCGGGCGTGCCCGTGACGATCGACGGCGTCACCCCGCCCGCGCCGGCGAGCTTCGGGGCCGTGAACGACTCCTCGCTCGATGAGTTCGAGAACTCTCTCGACCTCGAGATGGCCGGCAGCATGGCCCCGGGGGCTACGGTGGTGAATTTCTATTTCGCCGGTAGCCTGCTCGCCAACGCGACCTCCGCGTTGGGCGTCGCGAACGACTTCGCGCTCACGCTCTCCGAGGCGCTCGCCCACAACTACTCGCCGGCCCGCCTCGCGGTCGTCTCGGGCTCGTTCGGCCTCCCCGACCTGAACGACTCCGCCTGGAACTTCGAGACCGAGGAGGCCGCCGCGATGGGAGTGACGCTCGTGATCGCGAGCGGGGACCAGGGCAATGCGCCGGACAGCCTCACCGACCGGGACGACGGGCCCTGGCCGACCTGGCCGGCGACCGCGGACACGAACTCCTCCGGCGCGATCGCGGTCGGCGGAGTCTCCCTGACGCTCGGCGGCCGGCCGACCGCCGAGTACTCGAACAACGGCTCGCTGAACCTGACGTACGACTCGAACCTCACCGGGATCACGAACGTCACCGCTTGGTACGACACCGAGGCCGGGATCGCCGGCACCGAAGGGGGGGTGAGCACGGTGACCCCGGAGCCGTACTGGCAACTCCACTCGGCCGCCCAGCCGAACATCCGGAACGCGACGATCGTGCAGGGGGCGTCGTCCATCGGCCGCGCCGAGCCCGACGTCGCGATGCCCGCGAACGACACGATCGCGACCGTCTGGGCGAACGCCTCGGAAGGGATCTATTTCACGGTGCTCGAAGGGACCAGCGTCGCGGCCCCCGTGTTCGCGGGCCTGCTCGCGGACCTCGTGGCCGTCGACAGCAGCCGGTCGACCACGGGATGGGCGCCCCTCGGATTCCTCGATCCGACGCTCTACAACATCTCGAGCTATTACGCCGCGAACCCCTCGACGGCCGATCCGTTCACTTCGGTCACGAGCGGCGCGAACTACGTGTTCAATGCGAGCTCGGGGTGGGATGCGCTCACGGGTTGGGGGATCGTCAACGCGAGCCGCCTCCTCGTCGCGATCAACGATCCGTCGATCGCGAACTACGCGTACTCGGGCGCGACCCCGGGCCTGCCTCCGACGCACAGCTCCGCCGCCTCGCCGATCCCCTGGGACGGGCTCTACCTGATCTTCGGACTCGGCGTCGTGGCGGCGATCGTCCTGATCCTCGTTTCGATGCGCGCCGGGCGGTCGAAGGGCCCCACGGGGGTGCCGCCGGGGGCGCAAGGCGCTCTCGGATCGCCCTACGGACCCGGCACGCAGGGCGGGATCTATCCGGGCGCCACCTTCCTGTGCCCCTACTGCGGGGCGGTCCGACCGGCCGAGCCGGTCCGATGCCCGCAATGCGGGGCGTACTAGGCTACTCCGGCGCGGGGACGGTCGACGGATCGTCCGGTACGTCCACCGCGGAGGCGGGCTCGGGGGCTCCGGAGGCCGGTACCGGCTCGGAGAGGTCGGCAGGTATCGCCGGAGCCGGGGCGGTCGGCGCCACGCCCAGCTTCTGTTCGAGGAACCGCCGGATCTCCTCCGGCCGGCTCGAGGCGATGCCGAAGTACTCGGCGAACCGCCGGGTCGTCGTGAGCTCGAGCGTGGAGGCTTTGGTCTCGGTGTGGACGAGGCCGATCCCGCGCAGGTGCTGCACCTCCTCGTACGCCACGTCGCCGATCATGCGCACGAGGTGGCTCTGGAGGATCGGTTGGTGGTAGGCGATGAGCGTGAGCGCGCGCAGCGTCCGAGGGGCCATCTCGACCGGCGTGACCGATTGCACCGCGGGGACGTACTTCTCGTTCAGTTGGAGGGCGTACCGGTCGCCGACGCGGCGGACCTCGAGGGCCGATTGCCGGTGGGCGTACGTCTGCTCGAGGACGCGCACCGCGCGCTGGACGGGTCGGTAGTCGTCCCGGCCCAGGGCGCTGGTCAACTCCCGGACGCTGAGCGGCTTGCCGCTCGCGAACAGCACCGCCTCGACCTGGAAGACCAGGTCGTCGATCCGCCCCGGCATGGCTAAGGCCCCGGGACCGGCGCCCGCTCGGCGGCGGTCCGCACGACGAGCACCGGGGACTCGAGAAGCACCTCTTGCCGGAGCTCGATCGACTTCTCCCGGGCGAGGAAGAGGAGCGCGAGGAAGACGGCGACGAGCCGGTCCCTCCCTTCGAGCGGGTTCCACAGGTCGAGCAGCGGGAACGGCTCGCCGATCGGGTGGCGCAGCGCCGCCGACCACGCGTCGGTGAGGTCGCGCTCGGGCAGATCGCCGTGCACGAGGACCTCGGGCGGCGCGCGCTGCTCTTCGCGCAGGCGCTCGCGCAGCTCCTGGATCCGCATCGAGCGGCGCGCGTCGGCCTCGGCCTCGCCGAACGCGCGGACCAGCTCGAGGAGCGAGACCGGCCGCGTCTCGGGGTGGCGGACCATCTCGAGGAGCGGCGGCGGCTCCGCGGAGTTGAGGATCGTCGAGGTGACGTCCACCGCCTCAGGAGAATCCATCAGCGGTAGGTAGCCCTCGTCGAGGCCCTCCGCCGTCCCGTCCGCCGGCGCCGCGAGCGTCGGATCGGGCTGGGCCCGAAGCTTGAGGACCGCCTCGGACTGCAGGAAGAGGATGCTCCAGGCCATGTAGAGCAGCCGCCCCGCGATCGCAAAATTGACGGCGCCGTCCTGCTGGACGCGCTCGAGGTACGACTGCGTGAACTTCACGAGGTCGATCTCCCACGGGTCGAACTCCTCCTCCATGACGAGCTCGAAGAGGAGCGCGATCGCCTTCTGCGCGGGGTCCGGGATGACGATGTGGACGCCTTCCTTGAGGTTCTCGACGAGCGCGAGGTAGCGCTCGAGCAGCTGGGAGGTGTCCTCCGACTCGCCGAGGAGCGAGCGGTGGAAGACGAGGTAGTTGAGGACCTTCTCGGCCGCCTCGCGCGGGACCGCGTTCGGGGCGGCGAGTTCGGCCGCCTCGAGCTCGGAGATCGTCACTGCGCCTCCAGGGGCGCGGGGCCTTCGGGGGCCCGCGCGTTCTCGCGACCCTCGACGTCGTGGATGTCGTCGAGGTGGATCCCGACGACGCGCGAGCAGCCGTCGCCCCGCATCGTCACGCCGAAGAGATGGTGCGCGAACTTGAGCGTCACCTTGCGCAACGAGATGACGACGAACTGCGCCCGCTCCGCGTTCCGGCGGAGCATCCGACCGACGAATTCGGCGTTGAGACCGTCCAGCGACATGTCGACCTCGTCGAAGACGTAGAGCGGGCTCGGGTCGTAGCGCTGCATCGCGAAGATGAAGGCGAGGCTCGCGAGCGACTTCTCCCCGCCCGAGAGCTGCTCGAGCCGTCCGACGGTCTTCCCGACCGGTCGCGCCTTGATGAGCAGGCCGCCCGCGAGGGGGTCAGCGGGGTTCTCGAGGGCGATCTCGCCCTCGCCGCCGGCCGACAGCTCGCCGTAGATCTCGTGGTAGTGGGTGTTGACCTGGCCGACGACCTCGGTGATCTTCTCGCGCTTCTTCGTCTCGATCGCGGCCACGAGGGCGATGAGCTCCGACTTCTCCGCCGCGAGCCGCTCGACCTCGACCTGGAACTCATCGAGGCGACCCTTCTCGGAATCGTACTCCTCGACGGCCCGCTGGTTCACGTCGCCCATCGCCTGGAGCTCCCGATCGAGCTCGGCGACCTTCTTCTTCAGCGCGTCGAGCGACAACGGCTTCTCGTCCGGCTCGGGTTCAGGGAACTGGCGGAGGGCCTCCTCGAGCTCGTGGAGCTTCTGCTCGGCCTGGGCGAGCCGCGTCTCCTCTTGCGTGAGCATCCCGCGGCGGGTCTCCAGGTTGGCCGCCGCTTCGCCGAGCTTGCGCCCGACCTCGAGGCGCTCGTCCTCGAACTTCTTGCGTCGCTCCGCGAGACCTCGCGCGCTCTCGCCCTGCTTGGCTTCGACCGCTTTCAGCGCGTCGAGGGCGGCCCGCGCGTCGCGGACCCCCTTCTCGGCCTGCGCGATCTCCTTCTGCTTGGCGGCGACGGCCTTGCGGGCCGTTTCGAACTCGGAGCGCCGGGTCGAGAGGCCGCTGGCGAGCGCCTGGAGGGAAGCGCGCACGCTCTCGAGCTCCCCGTTGACTTGGACGCGTTCCTCGCTCGTCGCCTGGGAGGCCTGCTGCAGCGATCGGAGTCGTTGCGAGAGCGCCTGCGGGAGCTGTTCGAGGTACTGCTCTTGGGCCTTCTGGATCTGTGATTGGAGCTGGGCGAGCTCGCGCGCGAGGCCTTCGACCGCGGTCTCGGCCCGCTCGAGGTCGACGGCCCCCTTCTTCTGATCCGCGATCGCCTTCTGCCCCCGCGCGCGCGCGGTCGCGAGCCGCTCGCGCGCGGCCGTGAGGTCCTTCGCGAGGACCTCCCGGTTCGACGCGGTGGCTTGGTCTTCGATCGATCGTTTCGAGAGTTCCTCGGCGGCGGCGCGGACCCCCTCGGCGACCTTCGCGAGCTCGGCGCGCGCCGCACTCTCCGCGGCGTTCTTCTCGCGCAGCTCGTCGCCGAGGCGCTTCAGTTCGACCGCGCTGTCCGCGCCGCGACCGCTGCCCGAGGGGTCGACGTAGCCTCCCGAGATCGCCCCGGTCGCCTCGATGAGGTCGCCCGTGAGCGTCACGAGA
>JASHUJ010000116.1 GCA_030040035.1 Thermoplasmata archaeon | reverse complement strand
AACACGAGCCGGTCGAGGACGCCCCGCTCCGACATCGCGCTGAGGGCGTAGAGCAGTACGATCTCCTGCTGGGCGAGGTGGAGGTCGACCCCCATCACGTTCGCGAAGCGGTTCGCCACGCTGCGCGGGATCATCGAGGCTCGGCCTCCCCGAGAAGCTCCCTGGCGGGGACGTTGAGGACCAACCGCCAGCGACGGTCCCGGGGCCCGCGGCGACCGTGCACCCGGGGTGGCCCCAGCGCCGCCCACGGCTCGGTGGGACGGGGGAGGAGGTCGCGCAGCCATCGGGCGGGCGGCCGCACCGACGGTCGGACGACCTCGACCAGGTAGCCCAGGCGGCGGGCGAGGCTCCGGTTCCCGAGCCGGCGGAGGTGGCGCTGCAGTCGTGCCCAGGAGAGCGACGGCTTCGCCCGGGCGAGCAGTTGGGCGACCCCGGCGAGGCCGCCCGCGAGCTCCGGCCGGGCCAGGCAGTCGAGCAGCGTCCGCTCGGGGTCGCTGACGACCAACCGCTGGCGGCGGCGCTCGACCGTGCCCAGACCAAAGAACCGTCCGGGGGCGAGCCGGACGAGCCGGAACGTTGCCGGCCCGGCGACGTGCACGGAGCTTCGGGTCGGCGTGACGACGTAGTACGTCCGACCGGGCCGGTGCAGCCAGCCCCACAGCTCGGCCGCCGTGGCGAAGCCGAAGTAGTACGGCCGTACGAGCCGGCTGCCGATCCGCAGCGGGTCCCCCTCCGGGACGGCCTCCGGACCGTACGCGCTCGGATTCAGGAGGTACCGACCCCGACCGACCCGCTGCAACCACCCCTTCGCGACCAGACCGTGGGCGAGCTTGCGCGCGAAGCCGCGACGGACCCTAGCCAGCTCAGTAATCGCGTCTAGGGTAAGCTCCTCTCGGCCCTGCTCCTCAAGGGCTAGGATGACCCGGGCTTCCGTCGGGGATAGGGAGCGAACGATCACGATAGGACGAAGACACGCCGATACTTGTATGTTACTAATATAGTAACTACAACGTACTGCTACAACCGCTCGGGAGCGTCGTCAGCTTGACGAAGTGGCAAATCGGGGCTCCGTATCGAGACCGGTTGGCGGTCTCGAAACCCTGCGATGGTGCCCGCGAGGGTGCCCACATGAGCGGGGGTCACGACACGGGCGGACGAGGGCCGTGTCGGGCGGGAGCGTTCCGACCGTGCGACGTGGACCCGCGAGCGCCGTCGGCCAGGTCCGCTGATCGCGGCCCGGTCCCGCTCTTCGACTTCAAGCATCACCGGAGCGTGGGCCGTACCGCGGAACCGACTCGTGACGACGCGGCGATCCGTGGCGGGTTCGTCTGCCGAAGGTAACGCACGCCCGTACGCGGATGTACCCACGCCCACGACGGCTCACCCTGGGCCGGTCTTAGTCCGCGCGGATCAGGGCGACGCCCGTCCGCTTCCCGGCCATTCCGGTAGTCTTCTCAGGTCGAAGTACATCAGGACCGTTCGGCGATGCTTGAAGCGGTGATGGACGACCTGTTCGAAATCGAACTTCTCGTAGAAGCTTACTGAGCCAGGATAAGCTTCCAGAAAGAGAATCCTCGCCGCCGCGGGTGCCTGAAGGGCAAGGCCCGCCACGTACCTCAGAATATGGGTCCCGATGTCCCTGCGCTGAAACTCGCGGTCGGTCGCCAGCCGCCCGATCTTGATCCCCGGAACCGACTCGACCCTAATCTGGCCCGGAATCGAGAAGCTCTTGACGGAGCGAAGATATTCCAGCCTGAGGCTCTCACTGGAGACCGTGAAGTAGGCAGCTAGCTTCCCTTCCGGCTGCCAATAGACCAGACGCGTCTTTCCGAGCCCTTCGCGTTCGTAGTTTGCAACCTCATTCGTCGTGAGGAAGCTGTTGAGGTCCGGGTCCCCGCAGTCAAAGGTCCTTACGTCGATGTTCTCACGGAAAGGCTCGACACGAAGCTCCCCAGCGGGGATCCTGTCTCGGCGCCTCCCCTCCACGAGAGCCCCGAGGGCACCCGCCCCGAGCTAGTCCGTTCGTCCGTCGTCTTTGAGCTGCTCGTAGGTCGCCCGGGAGCCGTCCCAACGTCGGCTCGCCTTGGGAAGATTCTTCTTGGCGAGCTGATCTCGAATGTCCCGAGCGCTACGTCCCTTAACCGCCGGGGTCGGCTCCGGGTAACCCATGGAACTGCGCCGTCAGAGCCGTAGCACGGAGATCGGTATAAATAGAGTTCCCGAAGGCGGATTGTGGTCGGCTCCAAGCGGGTGCGCCGGGGGGGCGTCCGACAGACGGGGGTTGAGTACACAGTCCGCGTCCGATGCTCCGTCAAGTCGACGTGGGAATCGGCGTCGCTTTCGCGGTTAGGCGCCGGGCGAATCGGCGCGCCTGGAACACCTCGATGAGAAAGATCCGGATGAACGAGAGCCCTCGGGCGACCTTGGTCGTGCCCTCGGTCCGTGGCTCGAACCGGAACGGTACTTCGCGAATCGGCAGCGTCCGCGTCATCACGAGCAGGAACAGGAGCAGCTTGTACCCGCGCTGACCCTTCGCTAGCGGAACGAACACGTCGCGACGGAAGACGAAGTACCCCGAGACGGGGTCGGCGACGCGACGGGCTGGTGCGAGCAGGACCCTCGCCGTCAACTCGGCGCCGCGCGAGATGAACCACCGACGGAGCGAGCGGCGTCCTGGCGTGCCCCCGGGGGCATAGCGGCTCGCGATCGCCAGAGCGGCGCCGTCGTCGAGCGCGCGGACGAGCGGGGCGAGGAGCTCCGGAGGGTGCTGGAGGTCGGAGTCCATGATCGCCACGTACCGACCTTGGGCGGCCTCGATCGCCACGCACTGCGCGCCAACGGTCGTCTGGCGCGCGTCATGGAAGATCAAGCGCACCCGCCGATCGCGGCCGGCGAGCTCCGAAAGGTACTCCCGCGAGCCATCGGTGCTGCCGTCGTCCACGACGATCGCCTCCCACACCGGCAGCGAGACGGCGGCGAGCCTCCTGAACAGCTCGGGAAGGCTCGGTCGCTCGTTGAGGACGGCAAGGATTACCGACAGCTGGGGGGCCGGGGGGCTTGCGGCTCCGATCGCGCGCTCGTCCATCCCCCGGGACCCGACCCTTCGGTCCGAGCGGGCCCGGGAGCGCTTGAGCGCTTCGGGAGAAGCGTCCTAGCTCTTCGCGGCCGAGACCTTCACCTGGAGGCCGGGCGCGAACCGGTGGAGGAGCGCGATGTGGAGACCCTCGACGAACGCCCAGAGCAGGGCGGCCCCGACCGCGATCCGCTCGACGGTCCCCGGAGAGATCCCGAAGAGGTGTACGAGGAACAACGCGGTCCCACCCAGGACCACGACCCCCGAGGCGAGGGTGTACGCGCGAGAGACCCTCCAGCGTTCGTGGCGGTGCATGGCGAACGCGAGGATCACCAGACCGACGCCCGTCGCGGCCAGGGCAACGTAGCTGGCGAGCGGCACCGCGGAGGAAGGGACGCGCGAGCCGAGGAGGCCGAAACCCCCGAGGGCGAGGGAGGCGACCGACGCGACGACCAGGGCCAGGAGCCCCAGTCCCCGGCTCGGACGTGCGTCGAAGGCGCTCCAGCAGAACAGCAGGCCCAGCGTCGCGACGACGCCGAAGGCGACCAGCGAGCTGTTGAACGCGAGGGACCACGGCGAGGCGGCCGAGCCCAGCGCCCGCAACGAGCTCGCCCACATCGCGTAGCCCGGGTACCGACTCTC
>JASHUJ010000115.1 GCA_030040035.1 Thermoplasmata archaeon | reverse complement strand
GCTCCCGGGGTCCGCGTGAGTCCGGCGGCGAGCGCGGAGCCGGCGGCAAAGAGCCCGGCCCCCGCGATCCGCTGAGCGATCGGGCCGAGGAGCTGCACGGCCTTGGACTGCCAGCGCTCGTCGTGCCCGAGCGCGTCGAGCCGGACGAACGCGAGGGCGGCGGTGGCGTTCGCCGACAGGTGCGGGCTGTCCTCGAGCGGGTACGACGGCTCGAGCACGCCCCCCACGCGGGGCCCGTCGTACAGCGTCGGGGCGACGTCCCGCAGCAGACCGTCCTCTCCCCGGAACTCGCGATCGACCAGCTCGAGGAGATCGATCGCGCGCTCGAGATACGTCGGCGCTGCGGTCGCTCCGGCGAGTTCGAGCAACCCGCTCGCGAACGCGACCTGGTCCTCGAGCTGGCCGAACCCGCTCGCTCCGCCGGGGGTGAGCGCATGCGCCATCCCCGTGCCGGGCCGGTAGGCCGACGCGAGGAGGCGGTCGGCGGCCCGCCGGGCATCCGCGACGACCGTCGCGTCCCCCAGGAAGGCACCGGCCCGGGCGAACGCCCCGATGAACCGACCGTTGATGCTGGCGTAGATCGATCGGTCGACCGTGGGTCGGGGGCGCCGGGCGCGGGCGGCCCGGAGCTGTTCGACCGCGCGCGCGAACGTCGGGCCGGGCCCCGCGGGCAGCGCGAGGCCCTCCGCCGCGTCGGCGAGAGGGAGCGCGCGGAACAGCACGTTGCGCTCCGGGTCGTGGGGCATGCGGCCGTCGGTGCCGACGCCGAAGAACCGGCTCACGAGCTTGAGCTCGTCCCCGGCGAGCACTTCCTTGAGCTCGGCTTTGGACCACGTGAAGTACCCGCCGTCGTCGCCCGGGGCGTTGTCGGCGTCCTGGCTCGCGCCGAAGCCGCCGGCGGGATCCGCGAGCACCTCGCGGACCCAGCCGATCGTGCCCCGAATCACGTCGACGAACCGGGGGTCGCCGAACCGCTGGGCGCCGTCGACGTAGGCTCCGAGGAGCGCCGCGTTGTCGATGCCCATCTTCTCGAAGTGCGGGATGTGCCAGCCCTCGTCGACCGAGTAGCGGTGAAAGCCGCCGCCGATCTGATCGTACATGCCGCCGTCGGCCATCCGGAGGAGGGTGTCGCGTGCGCGGTCGCCGCTCGCGCGCGACCCGTGGACGAACTCGTCCCAGAGCAGGAACGAGATGGCGGTGGGGTGCGGGAACTTCGGCGCCATGCCGAACCCCCCGTGGATCGGGTCGTAGCTCGACAGCACGTCCCCGCGGACGCTCGCGATGAACTCGTCGACTGCCGGGACGCCGGGAGCGCGCGCGGTCCGCATCCGCTCGATCGCGGCCCGGATCGATCCCGCGTTCTCCCGGATCCGCTCGGGCTCGTCGGTCCAAAGCCGCGCGACCTCCTGGAGGACCCGCCGGAAGCCCGGCCGCCCGTGCCCGTCGAGGGGCGGAAAGTACGTGCCCCCGAGGAACACCTCGCCCTCGGGCGTGAGAAACCCCGTCAGCGGCCAGCCGCCCTCGCCGGTGAGGGCGCCGACCTGGCGCTGGTAGCGCCGATCGACCTCGGGATGCTGGTCCCGGTCGACCTTGATGGCGACGAAGTGCTGGCCGATCAGCCGGGCGACCTCGCCATCCGCGTAGGTGCCCTCGTCCATCACGTGGCACCAGTGGCACCAGGAGGCCCCGACATCGAGCAGGATCGGTCGGTTCGATCGACGCGCGAGCTCGAACGGTTCGGGACCCCACGGATACCAATCGATCGCCTGGTCGGCCGCGCCGCGAAGGTACGAGGACGGCTGCTCGGCGAGCCGCCACCCTCCCCGGCGCGGACTGGGTTCGGCCGCGGGCATCGCGCCCCGAGGGGCCGAGCGGCGCTGTTACGCTTGCGGTGCGGCCCCTCGCGGCCGGCTCCGGGCGCTGGACGAACCGTTACCGGCTGACGGGCGCGTTAGTGCCCCGGCGCTCGTTATAAGGGGGACCTCGGTGCCCCGCCCGGGGCGCGCGACGATGGAGATGCAACCCGGCCAGATGGCCTACGACCGGGCGATCACGGTCTTCTCACCGGACGGCCGGCTCTTCCAGGTCGAGTACGCGCGGGAGGCGGTCCGGCGGGGCGCGACGACCGCCGGGGTCGTCTACGCGAACGGCGTCGTGCTGATCGCGGACCGACGCATCCCGAACCCCAAGCTCGCGGAGCCCGCGAGCCTCGAGAAGATCCACCAGATCGACGAGAACATCGCCTGCGCAACCGCGGGGCTCGTCGCGGACGCGCGCGTGCTCGTCGACTACGCGCGCCTTTCGGCCCAGATCAACCGCGTCACGTACTCCGAGCCGATGTCGGTCGAGCTGCTGGTCCGGCGCATCTGCGACTACAAGCAGCAGTACACCCAGTTCGGGGGCGTCCGCCCGTTCGGCACGGCGCTCCTCGTGGGCGGGTACGACGACGGCGGGGTCCACTTGTTCGAGACCGAACCCTCCGGCTCCCTGACGAGCTTCAAGGCCGCGAGCACCGGCGGCAACAAGGGTCCGGTCATGGATCTGTTCGAGCAGAAGTATCGTCCGGGCCTGAACCGCGACGAGGCGATCCTCCTCGCGCTCGAGGGACTGCGCGCCGGCCTCGAAGAGGGCGGGACGCTCGCCTCCGTCGAGGTCTGCACGGTGGAGGAGTCGGCCGGGATGACCCGGCTCCCGCTCGACGAGGTCCAGCGGTTCGTCGGCCGCCTCCCGTCGGCCGGCGGAACGGGTAAGAGCGGTCGCGCCTAGGCCCCGCCCGGCGGCACGACCCCGAATGGTCACGGTCGAGGACGCGGTCATCGCGCGGTGGGACTCCCAGGGATCCCGCTTCGAGGTCCTGGTCGACCCGCAGGCCGTCCAGGACCTGAAGGACGGCAAGACGGTCGACCTTTCCGACAAGCTCGCGCTGGACCAGGTCTTCAAGGACGCCAAGAAGGGGGACAAGATCTCCGAGGAGCATCTCGAGCGGATCTTTCACACGCGGGACCTCGCCGCGATCGCGCGTCAGATCATCCTGAAGGGCGAGGTCCAGGTCACCACCGACCAGCGCCACCGCCTCCAGGAGGCGAAGCGCAAGCAGATCGTCGCGATGATCGCGCGCAACGCGATGAATCCCCAGACCGGTGCGCCGCATCCGCCCGCACGCATCGAGTCCGCGATGACGGAGGCGAAGGTGCACGTCGACCCGTTCAAGCCGGTCGACGCGCAGGTCCAGGAGGTGCTCGCGAAGCTGCGCCCCCTGATCCCCATCAAGCTCGACGTCGTGAAGGTGCGGATCAAGCTCCCCGGCCAACACTATCCCCGGGTCATCGGGGAGGTCAAGGGCCTCGGCCGGATCCTCGAGGAGCAGTGGCTCGCGGACGGGGCCTGGAGCGGGCTCGTCGAGATCCCCGCCGGCGTCCAGACCGAGCTCTACGAGAAGCTGAGCGCCCGCACGAAGGGCACCGCCGAGACCGCTTTGGTTAAATAGGCCACCCCCGTCGCGCGGCCCGGTGCAGCATCCAACATGTCCCGAGGGCATCGACCCAGCCACCGACGGCGCGGCCGCGAGGATTCTTCCGCGCGCCCGTCGAGCGAACGGATACTAGTTCTTCCGGGTGAGGAGATCCCGGCCCACGGCCTCAAGCCCGGGCCCGGCACCTACCGCACCGGCGGAAAGGTCTACGCGAGCGTCCTCGGACTGCTCTCCCCGCGACCCCCGCTCGTCCAGGTGATCCCGCTCTCGGGGCGGTACATTCCGAAGCCCCACGACACGGTCATCGGCACGGTGACCGACGCGCAGAGCACCTTCTGGCTGCTCGACATCGGCGCGCCCCGCTGGGCCCCGCTCCACATGACGGGGACGCCGTGGAAGATCGAGGTCGGCGAGACCGATCGCTACCTCCACGTCGGAGATGCGGTCACGGTGCAGGTCGAGAACCTCGATCCGACCGGCCGGATCGGCGTCACGATGATCGGGGAGAACCTGGGGAAGCTCGAGGGCGGCACGATCGTCCACGTCTCGGCCGCCCGCATCCCGCGGGTCGTCGGCCGGGGGGGCTCGATGATCGGGCTGATCACTCGGCTCACCGGCGCCGAGGTCGTCGTCGGACAGAACGGTCGGATCTGGGTCAACGGCACCCCGGACGCGATCCAGCGCGTCGCGTCCGTCCTGCGGCTGATCGAGGAGAACGGCCACCGCGCGGGTCTCACCGAGCGGGTCGAAAGCTACCTGCTGTCGACGCTGCCGACCGACGCGGCCGGACCCGAACTCCCCCGCTCGGGACCGGGCCCGGGTCCCGCAGCGGACCGGGACGACCCGTCGACGCCGGCGCCGGCGGGGCTCGGATCCGATTTCGAGGACGAAGAGGGAGAGGGGACCGACGGCCCGTCGGAGCCCTGACGGTCCCCCGGGATCACATTCCAGGAGAAACAAACTATGGGAAGCGTGGGAGCCAAAGAAGTGCCCGTCCTCCTGAGCCCCGAAGGGCTCCGGATCGACGGCCGGAAGCTCGACGAACTGCGACCGCTGTCGATCCGGGCCGGGGCGTTGCACCAGGCCGACGGGTCCGCGGCCGTCGAATGGGGCGCGAACAAGGTCCTCGCCGCCGTCTACGGGCCGCGCGAGGTCCACCCGCGCCACCTGCAGCAGAACCACAAGGCGGTCATCCAGTGCCGGTACAACATGGCCGCGTTCTCGGTCGACGAACGCAAGCGGCCCGGCCTCGACCGCCGCTCGCAGGAGATCTCGAAGGTCATCGGCGAGGCGTTCGAGTCGGTCGTCTTCGTGGAGGAGTACCCGCGGACGAGCATCGACATCTACATCGAGGTCCTGCAGGCGAACGCGGGGACCCGTTGCGCCGGGGTCGTCGCGGCCTCGGTCGCGCTCGCCGATGCGGGGATCCCGATGGCCGACCTCCTGCCCGCGGTCGCGGTCGGAAAGGTCGGCGGAGCGATCGCGCTCGACCTGAAGAAAGAAGAGGACAACTTCGGAGAGGCCGACCTCCCGATGGCCCTGGTCCCGCAGTCCGGTCGTCTCGTGCTGCTCCAGATGGAGGGTCACCTGACCGAGCCCGAGCTCGCTCAGGCGCTCGACCTCGGGGTGAAGGGCTGCCGCGAGATCTACGAGCAGATGAAGCGGGCGCTGCGCGAGCGCTATGCGGTCGGACCGACCGCGGGGGCCTCCTCATGAGCGAGGAGATCGACGCCGAGATCCGGACGACGCACGTCCTCGACCTCGCCGCGGAGGGAAAGCGCCTCGACGGCCGGGGCCCCGACGAGTATCGGAAGATCACGATCGAGCCCGGGTTCGTCACCACGGCAGACGGGTCGGCGCTCGTACGCATCGGCGACACCGCGGTCGTCGCCGGGATCAAGCTGGAGCCGGGCAAGCCGTTCGCCGACACCCCGAACGCGGGCGTGCTCACGACGAACGCCGAGCTGATCCCGCTCTCGAGCCCGACGTTCGAGCCGGGCCCGCCCCAGCCGGGCGCGATCGAGGTCTCGCGCGTCGTCGACCGGGCGATCCGCGCCGCCGAGACGATCGACCTCACGCGCCTGTGCGTCACCCCGGGCGAGAAGAGCTGGGTCTGCTACGTCGACATGCACGTCATCGACCATTCGGGGAACCTCATCGACACCTCGCTCTTGGCCGCGCTCAGCGCGCTCACGCACGCGATCGTGCCCGCGAAGCGCTTCGAGATCGCCGACGCGGACTATCCGCTCGACATCCAGCACTATCCGATCGAGTGCACCTTCGTCCGACTCGGCGACGCGATCGTCGTCGATCCGACGTTCGACGAGGAGCGGAGCGCGCAGGGCCGCCTGACGGTCGCGACGGACGAGGCCGGGCACGTCGTGGCGATGCAGAAGGGTCTGATCGGTGCGTTCTCGCCGGACGACGTCAAGGACACGGTGCGCCGGGCCTTCCGCCACGGGGACGAGCTCCGGGCGCGGGCGCGGGGAGGGGCCCCGTGAGCAAGCGCACGAAGAAGGTGGCCTCCACCGGTTGGATGGGGCCCCGGTACGGGATCCGGATCCGGCGCCGGGTGATCGACATCGATCAGGCGCGCGCCCGGGCGGCGGCCTGCCCGCGTTGCTCGACGGTGACCCTCCACCGGGTCGCGAGCGGTGTGTTCGAATGCCGTCGGTGCGGCACGCGGTTCGCGTCGAACGCCTACGTCTTCCAAGCGCCGCCGCCGATCTCGCGGGCGGAGCGCGACGCGGCGGGCAACCCTTAAGCCCCCGGCCCCGCTAGAACGCTCGCCATGTTCCGTTGCATCCGGTGCGGGGAAGCGCTCCCGTCCGACGCCAACCTCTTCGGGGTCCGCTGCGACAACTGCGGCGGCAAGATCTTCACGAAGGAGCACCCCAACGTCAAGAAGACGCTGAAGGCGCGCTAGCGGCCGCGTCCTCCGGCGCGACCAGGCTCTGGATCTCGACCCAGAGCCCGTCCGGGTCCTCGACGAACCCGATCCAGTACCGCCCCTCCTCGAGCCACGGTTCGACCGCCACTTTCACGCCCCGCCGGCGCAGGCGCTCGATCGTCTCGCGGGCGTCCGCCACGTCGAACCCGATGTGATCGAGCCCCTCGCCGGGGGAGTACGGCGTCCGGTGCGGGGACCCCGCCGGATAGAAGTTGAGCTCGAGCTGGACCCGCGAGTCGGGGTCGATGAGATTGACCCACGTCCCGCCGTGGCTCATCGTGCCGCGCTTCCGCTCGACCAGCCCGAGGAGCTCCGTGTAGAATCGGAGCGAGCGATCGAGCTCATTGACCCGGATCCCGACGTAGCGCAGCGTCATCGGCGGCCCCAGCGGCCCGTCGAGTATAGCGCTAGGCGTACCGGACCGGGCGGCGCCGGGTCCCGGCCCGCGGCGCGCTACGCGATTCGACCTCGCGACGTCTCGAGTCCAACGAACCGCGCGACCTCGTCGGTCACGCGAACCAGGTCCGCCTCGGACCCCACGGTCAGTGCGAGGAACTCCGCCGGACCGAGGGCGCCCAGAATGGTCAGCGAGTCGGTCCCCGCGAGCATGAGCCGCCCGGGGGACCTTTGGCCGATGGCGGCCTGCGCGGCCCCCGCCGCTCCCATCGCGGTCGCGCACATCATCGCGTACGGCTCCGCGGGCACCCCGTCCGGCAGTTCGGCCGCCCGCGCGACACCGTCCCGCCCCACGATCGCGGTCGCGATCGCGCCGGTCCGGCGCTTCAGGTCGGCGATCGCCGCGTCAACTCGAGCATCGACCTTCATCGCCGTGCCTCTTCCCCCTGAGGGCGAGGAACGAATGCCACGTGCGGAGGCCCGGCGGTCGGATCGACCGTGACCAGCGCGGCCGGCCCGGTCGGTCGGACCCCCCGGATGACCAGTCCCACCTCCTCCCGCCGCAGGGTGAACTCGGTGTCGGCCATGCGACGCACCCCGGCGGCGCAGCCGAGGCCGGGACCGAGCAGGCCGATCGCGAGGTTCCCCATCAGGCGCGCCCGCTTGGTTCCGTAGTAGAACGCCTTGAGCGCCTTCTCGGTCCCGATCAGCGTGTCGAAGACCTCGAAGGCGGTCAGTTCGATGAACGTGTTCCTCCGCCCGCCCTGGACCTGGCGCTCGGCCGCCACCATCTGGGCGATCGCCTTCCGTCGTTCCTTCGGAGAGGGTTCCGAGCGGTGGAGATCGGATCCGGCGCCCGCGAGGCTCACCACGTACGAGAGCCCTTGGTCCTCGCCGACGTAGTCCACCACGCGGATCCGGCTATCGAAGCGGCGGCGCGTCGCGAAGCGCGTCAGGCGGGCGCGGAAGCCGTGGGGCGAGTCGCGCGCGGGGAGCACGGCGATCATCCCGCGCGACTGGTAGAGGAAGTTGAGGATCGTCGGGAAGAGCAGGAGATCGAGGTCCTCGAGGCCTACCGTCTCATCGATCGAGAAGAGCGCGAGGCTCCCCCGTGCGAACCCGCCTCCCAGCCGGCGATCGAAGTCCGGTATCCCGCTCGAGTAGCGATCGTCCGGATCCGGGATCGGCGCCCACCCGATGGCGGCTCGAGTCGTGTTCCCTGGCTTGCGCATGATTACCGAACGCGGGGTGGAGGTTCATAGACTCATGCGCGGTCCCTCGTCGTTTTTCTGACGGTAGCCGCCCTGTATCTTCCGGTGAGCTCGTCCCGCGCGCCGGTCGCGTCGGACGCGAAACGCGCACCGTACCCGTCGATTCCGGTGGGACCGAACGACGGCCGGCGAACAGTTTTCTGTTCGTCCATCGCCGCGCTCGAGGAACGCGCTATACGCGCGGAGGCGTCGTCGGCGCGATGACCGGCCCGACCCTCACGTTCCTCGGAGGAGTCCGGGAGATCGGAGGCAACAAGATCCTGGTCGAAGATGGACCCGACCGGGTGCTCTTCGATTTCGGTCCCTCGTTCTCCCCCCGGTGGGAGGAGTTCTACTACAACTTCCTTCAGCCGCGGTCGACGAGCCCGGCCAAGGACCTGCTCGAATTCGGGCTCGTGCCCCGGATCGAGGGACTGTATTCCCGCGAAGCCCTCGCCGACGCGGACCTGGCGTACCGATCCCCCGAGGTCCATGCGATCTTCATCTCGCACGCGCACGCCGACCACGCCGGTCACCTCAACCTGGTCGATCCCGAGATCCCGGTGTACGTCGGGGAGGGCACGCGCGTCCTGCTGGACGCGATCGAGAGCTCGACGTCGATGAAGTACGGACCGCACGCGTGGCGCACCTTCCCGGACCGCTCGGCCGTGCGGATCGGCCGGATCGAGGTCGTGCCGTTCCCGGTCGACCATTCGGTCCCGTTCGCCTACGGGTTCCTGATCCGCACGTCGGAGGGCACGCTCGTCTACACGGGCGATTTTCGTCAGCACGGCCCCCGGGCCGCCGACTCGGTCGAGTTCTTTCGAGCGGCGGCCGCGGAGAAGCCCACGGGCCTCCTGATCGAGGGGACCCGGGCCGGGCCCGACCGTCGGCGCAATCTCTCCGAATCGGGGGTCCGAACGGAGGTCGATCACCTCCTCGCCCGCCACGACGATTTCGCGCTCGCCTGCACCTATCCGAGAGACGTCGATCGGCTGACGACGCTCCACGCCGCCGCCCAGCGGGCCGGACGCGAGCTCGTCGTCTCGGCCCGGACGGCCCACCTGCTCAGCTCGATCGCGCCCCGCTGGCCGGGGACCCCGCTGCCGCTGCCGGGGACCCCGGGCGGGGTGCTCGTGCACCAACGAAAGAAGAAGAAGTTCTACGAGTACGAGAAGCCCTACCTCGACACCGCGCTCTCCTCGGAGCAGCTGCGCGAGCAGGGCCGCCGGTATCTCCTCGCGCTCGATCTCGCGCATTTCCCCGAGCTGATCGACCTGCGGCCCCCACGAGGAACGCCGTTCATCCATTCGATGAGCGAGCCGTTCAGCGAGGACGACGTCGACGATCAGGTCATGCACAACTGGCTCGACCACTTCGGTCTCACGTTCCACCAGATGCATGCGAGCGGCCACGCCTCCACCTCCGAGCTCTTCGAGATCGTCCGCTCGGTCCGCCCGGGGGCCATCTACCCGATCCACACGGAGCATCCCGAGGCGTTCGCGCCGCTCGGAGCCCGCGTTCGGCCTCCGGAGCTCGGCACGCCGTACCCCGTTGCCCGGTAGGCCCGCCCGTCCCGCCGCCCCACACGAATTAAGCGCGGCTCCGATAGCCGGGCGCGATGGGTCCGGACCGCCTTCCGACCGGCATTCCGTCCGTCGACCGGCTGCTCGATGGGGGGATCGAGACCGACTCGCTCACCGAGGTCTACGGCGAAGGAGGGAGCGGGAAGACGCTCTTCTGCCTCCAGCTCGCGACCCGGGTCGCGCGGGAAGGTCGCTGGGTCTTCTACATCGACACCGAGGGGGTCAGCGTCGACCGGCTCCGGGCCATCACCGGCGCGGACCTCGATCACATCCTCGAACGGTTCCTCCTCTCCTCCCCCACCAACCTCGAGGAAGAGGCCCGCGCGGTCGCGACCGCGTGCGCCCTCGCCCGAGAGGGGAAACGGCCCGTCGGTCTCCTGGTCGTCGATTCGGGCACCGCGTTCTACCGGCTCTCGCTGTCGGGGGACGACGAGGACGACGCCCGCCAGACCCTCTCGATCGCCGTCGCCGACCTGGTCGGGACCGCGCTGCGGGCCCACGTGCCCGTGCTCTTCACGAATCAGGTCTGGCGGAGTGTCCGCGCGGGCACGCTCGAGCCGCTCGGGGGTTCGTTCCTGAACCACGCGGCCAAGACGATCCTCCGGTTCGATCGCCTGCCCGGCGACCGCCGACGCGTCGTCCTCGTGAAGCATCGCTCGCTGCCGGAGGGCGCGACCGAGTTCCGGATCACGTCCGCCGGCCTGGAATAGGGCCGACGCGATGAAACCAAGATAAGGTGGTTCGAGTTCCGGAGCCCGATGACCGGAGCGGTCGAGTATTCCGATGTCTCGACGCCGATCGGGGTCTTCCGGATGGTGTACCAGGGGACGAGCCTTCGGGTCGTCGATCTCCTCGAGAACGGGGTGCATCAGACCGGCTTGCCGACGGGCGCCGTGCGACGTCGGCCCCCGTACCCGGAGGGCAGCCCGCCGCGGCAGCTCCAGGAATATTTCCGGAAGCGCCGGGCCGCCTTCGAAGTCACGCCCGATCCGGACACCGCCTCCGAGTTCGACCGCGCGGTCTGGAGGGCGCTGTGCGCGGTCCCCGCCGGTCAGACCGTGACCTACGGGGAGCTCGCCCGGCGCTCCGGCTTTCCCGGCGCGGCCCGAGCGGTCGGGGGCGCCATGGCACGCAATCCGATCCCGATCGTGATTCCGTGCCATCGCGTCGTGGGCGAGGGCGGTTCGATCACCGGCTTCGGGCTCGGACTCTGGCGCAAGCGTTGGCTGCTCGACCTGGAGGGGGCCTGGCCGATCCGGTCGCGCTCGGCCGAAGGGCCCCGACCGCACGGTCAGCAGACGCTCGACGTGCACCTGGAACGCACGCGACCTCGGGGACGTCCCGGCCAACCTACTACGGCTCGCCGTAACTAGCCGAATCGGAAAGCTACTACAACCCGTAGTAGGCTTGACCTGCCGGCGCGGTCGGTCCCCCTGCGCTCCGACCCTTTTTGTTCCGTCGGCCGCCGACGGACACCT
Source organism: Thermoplasmata archaeon (assembly GCA_030040035.1). GTDB lineage: Archaea > Thermoplasmatota > Thermoplasmata > Lutacidiplasmatales > UBA184 > Lutacidiplasma. Next base: position 11,379 of record JASHUJ010000115.1, on the reverse strand, counting down.
ACTACGCATCGTAGTAGCTTCACGCGTCCGGATCGAGCGTTCGACCGCGCGATCTCAAGTGACCAAGCTACTACGGCTGATAGTAGCTAGTACTGGGCGGCTAATCCTACTACAACCCATAGTAGGTAAACGGGCCGGACCGCGGCCCCAAGTCTCGGGCGTCAGCCCGAGTAGTACGCGGCGTCGTACGGCTCGGGCTTGAGGCCCCGCCGCTGCCGGATCTCGGCCACGACCCCGGGCTGGAGCTCGGGCGGGACCGGCTCGAAGCCGAGCGACTCCGTCGCCCAGAGGACCTTGCCGGCCGTCGCGCTACGGATGTCGGAGGCGAATCCGAACATCTCCGCGACCGGGACCTTCGCGACGATCGTCTGCAGGTCTCCGACGCTCGTCATGTCGAGGATCTCGCCCCGGCGGCGCTGGAGCTCGCGCGTCGCGCCCGCGAGGACCTCCTGCGGGACGTTGACCGTCACCTTCTGGAACGGCTCGAGGAGCAACCGGTCGCCGAGGACCATCGCGCCGTAGATCCCCGAGCGCGCCGCCGGGATCGTCTGGGCCGGGCCTCGGTGGATCGAGTCCTCGTGCAGCTTCGCGTCGACGAGCCGGACCTTGAGCCCGTAGACCTTCTCGTTGGCGAGCGGCCCGCGGTTCATCGCCTCCTTGAAGGCGTCGATGATGAGATCCATCGTTTCGTTGAGGTACTGGATCCCTTTCGTCACGTCGAACAGGATGTTCGTCCCCTCGACCGCGACGAGCCCGCGCCCCTCGTCGCGCGTGACGCCGAGCTGCTCGAGCTTCGTGACGAGCGTCTTCGTGTCCTTGAACGACTTTCCCTGGGGGACCTCGCCGTCGCGGACCGCCTGGACGACCGCGGTCGGAAGCGCTTCGACCTCGAAGTAGAACCGGTTGTGCTTGTTCGGTGACTTGCCCTCGAACGGGCCCCCCGGTTGCTTCACGAGCTCCCGGTAGACGACGATCGGCTTCGACGCCTCGATCTCGACCTTGTAGTCGTTGACGATGCGGTACTGGGTGATCTCGAGGTGGAGCTCGCCCATGCCCGACAGGAGATGCTCGCCCGTCTCCTGGTTGATCTCGACCCGGAGGCTCGCGTCCTCCTTCGCGATCTTGCGCATGACCTCGATGAGCTTCGGAAGGTCGGCCATCCGCTTCGGCTCGATCGCGACCGTGACCACGGGCTCGGAGACATGCCGGATCTCCTCGAACGGGACCATGTCGGCGGTCGACGCCATCGTCGTGCCGGCGAACGCGTCGGTGAGTCCGATGACCGCCGCGATGTTCCCGGCGGTCACCTCTTCGACCATCAGCCGTTCGGGCCCCATGAACAGCGAGACGTGCTGGATCCGGTCGCGAATCTTCGTCCCGACCACGCTGAGCTCCATCCCCTTCTGGAGGCGCCCCGAGAACACCCGGCCGGTCGCGATCTCCCCGGCGCTCGGGTCCATCGTGATGTCGGTGACCATGAACGACGTGGGCCCGTTCGGGTCGGTGTTGACCATCGCGGTGCCGATCGCGCTCGACGGATCGCCCTTCCAGATGTTCGGGATGCGGTACTTCTGGGCGACGTGCGGGCTCGGGAGGTGCCGCACGACCATGTCGAAAACGACGTCGTTGATCTTCGCCCGCTGGGCGATCTCCTTCGAGCGCCCGGTGGAGACGAAGTCGATGATGTCGGGGAACTTGACCCCCGTCCGCTGCATGTACGGAACGCTGATCGCCCAGTTCTCGTAGCCGGACCCGAACGCGACCGAGCCGTCCCGCGGGTCCACGCTCCACGCGTCGACGAATTCCTCCGGGGCCATCTTGCGGATGAGCTCGTTGACCTCCGCGATGATGTTGGCGAAGCGCTTCTGGAGGGAGTCGGGGGTGAGCTTGAGCTCCTTGATCGCGCGGTCGACCTTGTTGATGAAGAGCGTCGGCTTGACCTTCTCGCGCAGCGCCTGGCGGAGCACGGTCTCGGTCTGGGCCATGACCCCCTCGACCGCGCAGACGACGACGATCGCCCCGTCGACCGCGCGCATCGCGCGCGTGACGTCGCCGCCGAAGTCGACGTGGCCGGGCGTGTCGATGAGGTTGATCAGGTAGTTCTCCTTCTCGAACTCGTGGACGATCGTGACGTCCGCGTTGTTGATCGTGAGCAGGCGCGCCTGCTCCTGCTCGTCGAAGTTGAGGTAGAGCTGCTTACCCGCGAGCTCGTTCGAGATCATCCCCGCCGCGGCGAGGAGGTTGTCGGAGAGGGTCGTCTTGCCGTGGTGGATGTGCGCGACGATCCCGATGTTGCGGATGCGGTCGACGTTCCGCATCATCTCGGGAATGGCCTTCGCCAGCTCGCTCCGAATGTGGGTCATGCTGCTCCCCCGGTCGCTAACGCGCGGACTGCGCGACCCGTTCGACCTCTTCCTTCCGTCCGACCGCGAACGACGTCAGATCTCCCTTGGCCGCCAGCCGGATCTCGTCCGCGAGGCACGAGGAGATCGGCTTCGTCGACTTGTGGGACGCCTGGATCGCACCGAGAGCGAGATTGCGGATCGCGACGTTCAGGCGTCGCGCGGGCGATGCGTCGACGGCCCGCGGGACCGAGATCCCGCCGAACTGTAGCCGCGTGACCTCTTCGCGCGGGGCGGCGTTCTCGACCGCGTCGACCAGGAGCTGGAGGGGGTTCTTACCCTCCTTCTGGGCGATCTCCTCGAACGCTTTGCGGACGGTCGTGAGCGCCTTCGACTTCTTGCCCGTGAACTTGCCGCCCTTCATCAGGTGATTCGCGAGCCGCTCCACGAGGTGCATGCGGGCCTTGAGGAACGGCTTGCCCGAGAGACGACCCTCGCTGTGAGGCGAGTAGACCGGGTGGAGATACAGGTAGGGCAATAGGCCCGGGTCGTGGACCTCGACCCCCTCGAACGGGTACTTCCCGAACAGCGGGGGGATCGCGAACGGGGGCGGCGCCGGCGGCTGCGGACGCTGGACGATCGGGCCGGGCTCCTCGCCCGTCGACTCTGGAGGGAGGACCCCCTCGGGCGCGCCGCTCATCGGGTCGGCTTCTCCTTGCGACCGCGCACGAGCTCGTCGAGCGAGACGTTGTTCACCTGGATCACTTTGTACCGGACGCCCGGGATGTCGCCGTACGATCGGCCCATCCGGCCCCCGATCCCTTCCACGAGCACCTCGTCATGCTCGTCGATGAAATTGATGGCCCCGTCGCCGACCGCGAACGCGGTCACCTGACGGCCGTTCTTGATCAGCTGGACCTTGATGCACTTGCGGATCGCCGAGTTCGGCTGCTTCGCTTCCACGCCGACCTTCTCGATCACGATCCCCCGGGCCTGCGGTGCTCCCTCGAGCGGATCCGACCGCTCCTTGAGGTGGAGGGTCCGACGCTTATAGTACCGGTCCGACCAGCGTCGCCGCTGACGGAGCGTGGCCAGCCGGCCCGCGGTATTGAGTCCGGACGGAGGGCTCATGGTGGCGAAGGGGCCGAGCCACAGGGAGCCCCTATTTAAGGTCGGTCCCGACTCGCGCTCTCGGCGGTGAACGGGCCGGCCGGACGCCGATGAAACCGCGAGCGCGGAGCCGTTCCGGGCCTCGCACTTTCCCAATCGCCCAACCGATCGGCACCGAGGCCGCTCGGCGCGCGGCGTGGGACCGTCTCTCGCGCGAGATCCGCCGGTGCCAGCTCTGCCCGCTCGGTCGAACCCGCACCCAGGCCGTCGTCTATCGCGGAAGCCTCGCGCCCCGGATCGTCTTCGTCGGGGAAGCACCGGGCGCCGAAGAAGATCGACAGGGAATCCCGTTCGTCGGTCGGGCCGGCCAGCGACTGGATCGCGCCATCGAGCGGCTCCAACTATCGACCGACGAGTACGGCGTCCTGAACGTGCTCAAGTGCCACCCGCCCCGGAACCGATTCGACCCGTCGGCCGCGCGGACCTGCCGACCTTACCTCGAGCGCCAGCTCGCCCTCCTCGCCCCCGAGATCCTGGTGCCGCTCGGGCGGTCCGCCCTGCGAACCCTCGAGCCGGGCGCGCCGGCGATCCTCCTCGCGGCCGGGTACCCTCGTCCCGGCGGACCGCCGAGGATCTTCCCGCTGCTCCATCCGGCGGCCACCCTGCGCTCCCGCCGCTGGGCGGAGCGCTGGGATCGCGACGTCGGGGCGCTCGGGTCTTGGCTCGCGGGCGGGTCCAAAAACGCTTACCATCCGACGGTCTAGTCGCGCCGTGCGATCGGTCGAACTGTTCGTGCTGGAAGGCTCGTACCAGGCCGTCGACGACGGGGTCGTGGTCGAGCTGTTCGGACGGACCCGAGAGGGCGCCGCGATGGTGGCGCGCTACTACGGCTTCCGACCGTACTTCGAGATCACGGAGCCGACCCCGGCGGATCGCGAGCGCCTCGCGAAGGACCCCGAGATCGTGAGGGTCGACGACCTCACGATCTGGGCGGGCGGCCAGGACCGGCCAGCCGTCCGGGTGACCCTGCACCGGCCTTGGCTGGTGCCCCAGTACCGCGATCAGTACCGCCGCCGGGGCGAGGAGACGAGCGTCCTCGCCTGCGACATCCCGTTCGTCCACCGCTTCCTGTACGACAAGCACCTCGGGCTGACGGTCGCGTTCGAGGCCGAGGACGAGCCCGAGGAGATCCGGGCCCGCTACACGGTGCCGAACGTCGTACGGATCGCGACGGGAGACGGCCACGAGATCCGACCGACCGACGGGTTCCGACCGTCGCTGCGCGTCCTGTCGTTCGACATCGAGAACTCGATCCGGTCCCGGACGATCTACACGATCTGTGGCGTGGTCGAAGGCGGGGGCGGTCCCCGGCGTTCGTTCCGCCTCGCCGATCCCGAGGAGAGCCGCATCCTCGAGGAGTTCGTCCGCGTCGTTCGGGAGGAGGATCCGGACGTGATCACCGGCTACAACATCGGGGGCTACGACTTCCCGCTCCTGGTCGAGCGGGCGAAAGCCGTCGGACTCAACGGTCTCGCCTTCGGTCGGGAGCGCTCGGTCCCCCGGACGATGGGGGACCGACTGTGGAAGATCGCCGGCCGCGCGGTCGCCGATGCCTGGTGGGCGGCCCGCCAGGAACTGCACCCGAAGCAGGAGACCCTCCAGTTCGTCGCCCGGACCTACCTCGGGGACTCGAAGCTCGACGTCGACCGACGCAACATGGACGAGGAGTGGGCGAAGGACCCCGAGCGCGTCATGGAGTACTGCGAGCACGACGCGGACCTGGCCCTGCGCATCCTCCAGCGGCTCCGGGTCACCGACAAGGCGGCCGACCTGGCGACGGTCGCGCACCTTCCGCTCGAGGAGGGGATGAACGGACGGACGTCGCTGTTCGTGGACGCGATCCTGATCCCGCGCGCCGACACGGAGGGCGTCGGCGTGCCGATGAGCCACTTCGGCGGGCGGGACACGCCGATCGAGGGGGGGTACGTCCACGCGATCCGGCCGGGACGCTACGAGTGGGTCGTCGTACTCGACTTCAAGTCGATGTACCCGTCGATCATCATCGCGCGGAACCTCTGCTTCACGACCCTCTCGCCCGAGGGGACGACCGTGGCGCCGTCGGGGGCGCGCTTCCTCGCCGCGAGCGTCCGCCGCGGGATCATCCCGGGGATCCTGTCGGACCTCCTCGCGGACCGCGACCGGTTCCGCCAGGCGGCGCGCAGCGCGAGCTCGCCCGAGCTCGCGACGTACTACGACGGGCTGCAGAACGCGGTCAAGATCCTGATGAACTCGTTCTACGGCGTCCTCGCTTCGAGCTTCTACCGGTTCACGAACAAGGACATCGGCGCGGCCATCACCGCCTTCGCGCGCGAGGCGATCACGTCGATCATCCGGGACCTCGAGAACGACGGCTTCGAGGTCGTCTACTCGGACACCGACTCGGTGTTCGTCCGGTCGCCGGTACCTTCGCTCGCGGGGGCTCGGGAGTTCGGCGATCAGCTCGCGAAGCGGTTCAGCCAGGAGGGGGTCACGTTCGAGTTCCAATCAGTCTACGAGGCGTTCTTCTCCCACGGCGTGAAGAAGCGCTACGTCGGCCGGACCGTGTGGCCGCGCGACGAGGTCATCGTCCGCGGCTACGAGACGCGCCGGACCGACGCGTTCGACTACCAATCCGCGGCGCTGCTCGAAGTGTTCGACCTGATCCTGCGCGGGGACACGGAGGGCGCGGTGCGCCGCTCGCGCGAGCTCGTGGCCGCGGTGCGGAACCGCGAGGTCCCCGTGGAGCGGCTCGTGATCGGGCGAACGGTACGCGGGGAGGACGAGTACAACGAATCGACCCGCGATGCCCTACCATTCCTCCGCGTCTTCCGCCAGCTCCGCTCCGAAGGCTACGACGTCATCCCGGGGATGCGCGTCTCGTGGATCGTGACGAACTCGCGGGCGAGCCCGCAAGGGATCGAGCCATGGGTCGACGGGCGACCGTTCGGCAAGGTCCCCGATTGGGAGTACTACGCGGACCGGGTCGCCCAGACCCTCGGACGCGTGACCGAGGTCTTCGACTGGGACGCGGCCGCGCTTCTCCGCGGAAGCCACCAGCGCCGGCTCGGGACCGACGAGGCGACGGGGTCGGCTTCGCCGCCCGCTGCATCCGGGACGCCGGCGACCCTGGATTCCCCGGTCGGTGACCTCGGTAAATCAACGAAGCGGCGCCGGACCACGAAGAGCCTCGCGGACTACCCGTAAGCGCCCGGTCCTACGAGGTCGGGCCGGGACGGTCGACCGGCGGAGCCTCCGACGCGGTCTCGCCCCGGAACGTGAGGAGCGCGCCGACGACCGCGACGGGGATCCCGAGGACCGCGAGCAGCGGTAGACCGAGCCGCAGGACGATCGCGCTGAGCAGCAGGGTGAAGACCGGGATGCCGGTCATGAGCATGGGCGGGAGGACAAAGCCCGCGCGGCGGATCGCCGAGAAGTAGAGGACCGGGGCGAGGAAGAAGCTCGTGAGACCGAGGGCGACGAGCACGACGACCGAGGTTGGGTCCGGTGGCACGAGGCCGGCCGCCCCGCCGGGAATCGCCGGTGCGAGGGCGGCCGTGACCAGCCCCGAAGCGAGCATCGACTGCCCGACCACCGCCGAGGACGGGTACTTCTCGTTGGCCCGCGCGGCGAGGAGGAAGTACGCGGCGACGGACAGCGGGACCGCCGGGACCGCGAGCCATCCCAGCGGCGGGATCGCGCCGAGCCGCTGGCCTCCCGCGATCGTGAGGGACCCTCCGGCCAGACTGAGCAATAGGCCCAGGGCGAACCATGCCGACCGGATCTGTGCCCGATGCGCCCCCAGGAGGAGCGCGACGAGGATCGGCGTGGCGACCACGTCCCCGATGAGCGAGAGCAGCGAGGCATCCACCGGGCCGGTGAGGTACGTGGCGGCGAGCACTGAGAGCTGCATGGTGACGAGGAGACCGGTCCGGAGCCAGGCTTCCGGCTGCGCCCACATCCGAACGTACGCGTCGCCCTCGCGTTCGGCGAACGCCCACCCGGTGTAGGCCCCGCCGCCGACCACGAACGGAAGGGCCAGGATCGCCGCCGGTCGAGTGGCCGGCGAGATCGCGAGCACGAAGATGTAGTACGTCGCCCACAGGAACGCCGCGGCGACCGCGAGGAGGGACGCGACCGCGCGCGAGCCCCCTCCGCTCCCCATGCGGGCCCGTCAACGGGGCCGTGGGCTAATCGTTTCGCTCGCCGCGGGAGGGCGAGCCCGGCTCACTCGTATCCGGTGAATCGAACGTTCCACGACGGGATCGTGACGCCCGATCCGCGCTCGACGTGCCCGATCTCGACCACGTCCGGCGCGCCCGCGCGCGCGAGCCGTCGCCGGCTCTCGGCGAGGTGCTCGCGAGCCACCACGACGGCGAAGCCGACGCCCATATTGAACGTCCCGAACATCTCCTCGGGGGAGATCCCCCCGAGGCCCTGGAGCCAGCCGAACAGGGGCGGAGGATCGGGCCAGCGGTCGAGGACGAAGCCCACGCCGGGCCGCAGTCGGATCAGGTTGCGCGCGCCGCCGCCCGAGAGGTGGGCGAGTCCGTGGACGTCGGGACGACCGGCGATCGCGTCCGCGGTCTCGCTGTAGATCCGCGTCGGGCGCAAGAGCTCGATCCCGACCGGGATCTCGGCGCCCGGTCGCGGGCGGGCGAGATCGACGTGGGCTTCGGCCAGGAGACGGCGCACCAACGTGAAGCCGTTCGCGTGGACACCGGTCGACGGGATCCCGAGGATCCGATCCCCGGGCCGGATCCGGGCCCCGGTCACGGGATCGCGCCCTTTCGGAAAGAAGCCGATCGCCGTCCCGCCGAGATCGATGCCCGCGACCACGTCCGGTACGATCGCGGTCTCGCCTCCGAGAAGGTGGCAGCGAGCCGCACGGAGACCTCGATCGAGACCGCGCCCGATCGCGGCGAACGTAGCGGCGTCCGGGGCCCCGCAGAGGATCACGTCGACCAGGCCGGCGGTCCGAGCCCCGACGGCCGCCAGATCGTTCACGTTCACCCCGACGATGTCCTCGCCGACCTCCTCCCAGCGGCCGAGCGTTTCCGCGAGCCGGACCTTGGTACCGACCGTGTCGGTCGTCATCGCGATCGTCTCGCGGCCGATCCGCAGGAGGCCCGCGAAGTGTCCGCTGGGTCCGACGGCGCGACCGTGGGTGGGAGGCGGTCGGTACCGGATCGCCTCCACGAGGCGCGCCAGCGCGCGGGCCCGCTCGCCGACGTCCACCCCCGCCCGGGCGTAGGTCCATCCCTCGCCCCGCGACGCGGACGCCATCGGCCGACCATGCGCGGGAGGGGAATTAGGGTTGACCTGACGCCGACCCGAGGGCTCTTTACGCCCGCCTTCGTGGGAACGCGCGATGCCGGCCTACGGACCGGGTCCATCGAGTCCCGACCCCCGGGAGACGGCGCTCATCCTGGCGGGTCGCGCGTGGGTCCGCGGACGGCTCGAACCGATCGAAGTCGCGATCGGCCAGGACGGCCGGATCCAGTCCGTCGGTAAGATCCGGAGCGGCGCGCCCCGCCACGACGTCGGGGAATCGGTCATCCTGCCGGCCGCGACCGACGTGCACGTCCACTTCCGGGAACCGGGCGGACCGGACGAGGTCGAGAACCTGGCGACCGGCACGGTGCAGGCGGCGCTCGGTGGCGTCACCCTGGTCGGGGACATGCCAAACAACCCACACTCCATCTCGGATCCCGAGCGGCTCGAGGAGAAGGCCCGGCTCGTGCCGGGGCGGGCGGCCGTCGATGTCCTGCTCTATGCGAACCCCTTCGGCGCGGCGCACCCCGAGCGACTCGCCCGACACGCCGGGGCGTTCAAGCTCTACCTGAGCCCGACGACCGGGATCTCGGAGGTGCCCGATCCGGCGGAGACGGACGCGCTGCTGCGCCGTCTGGCGGATCTCGACCTCCCGCTCGCCGTCCATGCAGAGGATCCGGCGGGGTTCGTGCGTGGGGAGCCGCCCGGCGATCCTCGCGCGTGGGATGGGGCCCGGCCGCCGGCGGCGGAGATGGAGGCGATCGATCGCCTGCTCGCGGCCCCTGCGCGCCTCCGGCTCCACGTGGCCCACGTGACGACCGCGGCGGCCGCCCGACGGATCCGAGCGGCCGGCCTATCGTTCGAGGCCTCCCCGCAGCACCTGCTCCTGAACGAGCGCTCGGGGTCGGATCCCCGGTTCAAGGTCAACCCTCCCCTGCGCTCGGAAGCGGAGCGGCTCGCGCTCTGGGAGGCGTTCCGTCACGGAGAGATTCCGATCCTCGCGAGCGACCATGCTCCCCACTCGGTCGAGGCGAAGGAGCGACCCTTCGACCGAGCGCCGAGCGGGATGCCGGGCGTCGAGACGATGCTCCCGCTCCTCCTCGCGCGGGTACGGGCCGGAGAGCTCGATCTCCCGACCTTGATCGCGGCGGCATGCGACCGTCCGGCCCGCTGGTTCGGCCAGCCGCTCGGACGGATCGCGCCCGGTCACCGAGCGAACCTGATCGTGGTCGACTTTCGGGCGCGACGCCCGCTCTCGGGCCGTACTCTCCACGCCCCGTGCGGGTGGACCGCGTTCGAGGGGATGGACGCGATCCTCCCCCGCGAGCACTACCGCGATGGAGAGCGGCTCGTCGAGGCCGGGGAATTCGTGGGATCCGCGCGGGGCCGGGTCGTCCGGCCCGAGTACGCGCCGGGCCCTCCCGGCGCCGGTCCCTAGGTCCCGGATCCCGGAGGCGATCCGGCTTCGGAGGGGTGCCGGGCCCGCGGCGCGCGCCGCGGAGGCCACCCCGGCGCGATCGCGCCGGCGATCAGGAGGGCAAGATAGACGACCCCGATCGCGATCAACGCGAGCAGCGGGAGGTTGAGATACACGAAGTACGACGAGATCACCGGCCAATCGGACCGGAGGAGGATCCCCGCGTAGAGCAGTCCGAGCGTATAGGGAACCGAGCCGAGGAACGTGAAGATCCCGAAGCGCGCGGGGTCCATCCGGGCCGTGCCCGCCGGGAAGGAGATGTACGCCCGCAGGACCGGCACGAGACGGAGGAGACCGACGGTCGATTCGCCGTGCCGCTCGAAGTAGCTGTCCACCCGGGCGAGGTGGCTCGGCTCGATCCGCAGTCGACCGAGCCCGGCTCCCGTGATGCGTTCGCGGCCCCAGCGGCCCACGGCGTACCCGGCGAAGGAGCCGACGAGGCCCCCGACGAGCGCCACCGCGACGGTGCCGAGGAGCGAGAACGTCCCCTCGGCGATCAGGAAACCCGCGAACGGGAGGATCACTTCGCTGGGAAGGGGCGGGACCCCGAAGTTCGAGACCGTGACGAGCCCGAAGAGGCCCAGGAGGCCGGCGGCCGCGAGGGTCGCCACGATCAGCCCGGTGATCGAGCCGAGGATCGAGAACATGACGCCGTCCCGCCCCTCGGCCGATCGAGCGCTACGCGGAAGAGGCCGGTCCGAAGACGAGGCGGAACGGGGTCAGAAGATGCGGCTCGGTGCGGGCGGGGATCCCGTCGAACTCGAGCGGGACCGCGCAACCGCCGCACGCCACGGCCGAGCGTTGCCGACCGAGGACGATCGAGAGCGCGATCCCGACCTCGATCTCGCGCGGCCGCTCCGGTGACGCGCCGACCGCATCGCGAAGCTGCGCGAGCAGACGCTCCTCCTCAGCCGAGGCGTGCGTCGAGCTCATCGATGGTATCGAGCCGGTCGGGGCAGATAACCGTCGCGCGGGGTTCGAAGGCTCAGCGGGACTGCCCGCCGTCCCCTTGAGAACCGTCCGCCGGCGGTTCCTCGCCCTTCTTCGGGGCCCGCTTCAGGATCTCACCGGAGATCTTGTCGAGCTCCGCCATGAGCGAGTCGATATCGGGTTCGCCCTCCGTCCCCGCCGCGGCCCCCG
>JASHUJ010000012.1 GCA_030040035.1 Thermoplasmata archaeon | reverse complement strand
CGGGTTCGGGCGCCTCCACCGACGCCCGCCGGGCCCAGTCGACCCAGCGCCGCGGCATCTCCCGAAGGTTCGCGAGCAGGGTAAGGAGGAGCAGGAGCGCGAACAGGACGGTCGCGATGCCGAGGTGGATGAGGATGAACGTCGGGTCGAGCCGGCTCTCGACGACCAGGCCGCCCAGGAGCGCCTCGGTCACGACGAGCGCGAGGCACCCGAAGGCGAGGCGCAGGAGGACCTTGCGGCCCCGTTCGAAGGCGATCCCGAGGAGGGTCGTCACGAGCACCGCGACCGAGAGGAAGAACGCCGAGACCCGGTGGCTCCACTCCGCGATCACCCCGCCCTGGAACGCGGGCAACAGGTTGCCGTTGCCGAAGCACGACGGCCAGTCGGGGCAGGCGAGCCCGTTCCCGCTCGCCATCACGTTGCCGCCGAGCAGGATCGTCGTGTAGCAGAGGAGGCACGCCATTGCCGCGATGATGCGGAAGAGGTCATGGCCGCGCATCGACGAATCCCTCCGCCTACGGCGCCTCCGTCGGGGCGGCCGTCGGGAGGGGCACGGGGGTGCGCACGGGGGTCGGTTGCGCGACCGGCCCGGTCATCTTCACGGCGAGCTCCTCCCCCCACGGGTCCGGGACCGTCACCGGTTCGCCGCCGTAGTAGCTGTAGACCATGTTGAACGCGAAGACGAGCTGCCCGATGCCGAGGATGAACGCCCCGAGCGTCGAGAGGAAATTGAGCGCCTGGAAATTGCCGCTCCACAGGTACGTGTAGACGCGCCGGGGCATCCCCTCGGCGCCGAGGATGAACATCGGGAAGAGCAGGACGTTCGTCCCGACGTACGTCATCAGGAAGTGGATCTGGGCGAGGCGCTGGTTGTACCAGCGACGCGTGATGATCGGGAAATAGAAGTAGATCCCGGCGAAGATCGCCATCAGGGTCCCGCCGAGCAGGATGTAGTGGAAGTGGGCCACGACGAAGTACGTGCCGTGGTAGAGGTAGTCGATCGGGATCGAGGCGAGCATCAGGCCCGAGAGCCCGCCGATGACGAACCCCGTGATGAACGCGACGCAGAACCACATCGGGATCGCCATCCAGATCCGTCCGCCCCAGAGCGTCGCGATCCAGTTGAACGTCTTCACCGCGGACGGCACCGCGATCGCCATCGTGGCGAGCATGAAGACGAACCGGATGTTCGTCGAGATCCCGGTCACGAACATGTGGTGCTCCCAGACGGCGAAGGAGAGCACCGCGAAGACGCCCAGCGCGATCGCCATCGCGCCGTAGCCGAAGATGTCCTTGCGGGCGAGCTTCGGGAGGATCGTCGAGATGAGCCCGAACGCGGGCAGGACCATGATGTACACCTCGGGGTGCGCGAAGAACCAGAAGATGTTCTGGTAGAGGAGCGCCCCGCCGAGCGGCGTGCCGTTGACCGCGGCCAGGATGTGGGTGCCGAAGATCCGGTCGGAGAGCACGAACGTGAGCGCGATCGACAGCGACGGGAGCGCGAAGATGAGGAGAACGGAGTTGATCAGGATCGACCAGACGAAGAGGGGCATGTTCCAGTAGTGGACCCCGGGCGCGCGGTGCTTCGTGATCGTGACGAGGAAGTTGACCGCGCCCAGCATCGAGGAGACGGTGAGGATGTGCAGCCCGAGGATCCACAGGTCGATCCCGTCGCCGGGCGCCTGCACGCTCAGCGGCACGTACCCGGTCCAGCCGGCGTTCGCGTTCGAGAGGATCAGGATGATGCCGGCGGGCGGCAGCATCCAGAAGGCGATCGCATTGATCCGCGGGAGCGCCATTTCCCGCGAGCCGATCATCGACGGGACGAGGAAGTTGCCGAACCCGGCGAGGGTCGGCATGATGAACATGAAGATCATCAACACCCCGTGCATCGTGAACAGGGTCGAGTAGACGTCCGGGGTGATCCCGAGGGTCGTCTGCGGGTCGAGCCCGAGCCCCTGGACGAACCCGAGGTCGGTGCGGATCAGGACGGCGTAGATCCCGCCGATGAAGAAGAACACGATCCCGGTCGCGATGTACATGATGCCGATGCGCTTGTGGTCGGTCGTGAAGAGCCACGTCTTCACGGTCCGGACGAGCCAGGTGCCGTGGTACGAGGCGAGGTAGAGGAGGAACGCCCCGATCGCGACGACGATCGAGATCTCGACCGTCGGGACCGTGAGGTCGGTCATCGCCCTCCTCCGGTCATCCCGCGATAAGCCCCCCTAGTATGTACGCGAGGGCCGCGGCGACGCACACCAGGATCACGATCCGCAGGAACCGGGCCTGCGACGCCTCGGTGACCGGACCGGGCGCCGTCGGGTGGAACCTCCGGCCGAGCGGCCACACCCGGTACGTCCGATCGACGAGGTGGACGATCACGGCCGCCATGAGGAACATCAGCCCGGCCGCGAGCCCGAACGACTCCTCGACGCCCGGGCCGGTGAGCGGACCGAGCCGGATCACGTAGACGATCAGGACGGCGATCCCGAGCAGCATCAGGACCGTCACGGCGGTATAGACGTCGAGCACGCGGAGGCGCACCCGTCGCAGCTCGCGCTCCGCGGGGTCGGCGAGCGGCGTCGCGCTACTCAAAGAGCTCCACCCTCCGTACGGTCGCGCCGCGGTACCGATCGACCCGGTAGAGGATCCCGGCGAGGAACAGGAACGCGAGGAACCCGACGATCCCGCCGCCGACGAGGGCGACGGCGCCGAACGCGTTCCCCCCGACGATCAGGAAGAGCCCGAAGACGAACGTCGCCCCGCCGAGCGTGCCGACGAGCAGCAGGACGAGGAGGATCCCCCAGAGCGGGGCCGTGTTCCACTTCGGGCGGTCCGCGGGGTCACTCACGGCTCATCGCCTCCGAGGCGGCCACCGGGGCGGACCCCGCGGGCACCGACGTCGGATAGGCGCCCGCGAACGGCAGCCCCCGCGCCGCGAGACGGCGCAGGTAGCTGCGTCGGTACCGCCAGTAGAAGAGCGCGACCACGAGGCCCGTGACGACGAACAACGGACCCAGCGTCTCCGCGACGAGCATCGGGGGGATCTGAACGCCCGGCGTCTCGCCGCCCCAGACGGTCATCAGGACGAAGAACTCGAGGAGCGACGTCCCGATCCAGATGAACACGGGACGGTCGCGTGGGTGCGTCCGCTTGGTCCGATCGAGGAACGGGAGGAAGAGGACGTAGACGATCAGCACCGTCGTGATGCCGATCGCGAGCACCGGGGTGACGCCGATGAAGTCGACGAACTTGAACAGCCAAAGGAAGTACCAATCGGGCTCGGTGACGACCCCGGCCGCCGCCGTGTTCCCGGCGTAGGTCTGGAGCGTCCACGGCCAGAGGGCCGCGATCCCGAGGATGAGGCCCACGTAGAGGAGGGCCCACTTCGTGATGTACCAGAAGATGTGGGGCATGAACGGGACGCTCGATTTGTCCTCCCGTTCGTTGAACCGGCGACGCTGGGTCGGGTCGGAGGTGGCCGGGGGGGCGATGCCGTGCGATTCGAAGAGCGCGATGTGGGCGTAGAGGAGCGCCGCGAGGCCGATCGGGATCAGGACGACGTGGGCGTCGAAGAATCTCGACAGCAGCCCCTGGGCGGTCCCGTCCGCTAAGATCAGCGGTCCGAGGAGCGGGCCGAAGGTGGGCAGGCGCAGCGCGAGGACGAGCCCCACGTTCGTCGCGTTGAGGCTCAACTGGGTGTAGGGGAGGAGGTAGCCGGTGAACCCCATCCCGAGCGTCAGGATCAGGAGGAGCGTCCCGACCATCCAGGAAAATTCGCGAGGGGCCTTGTAGACGCCGAGGTAGTAGCCGCGGAAGAAGTGGACGAACATGAGGAAGATCATCGCGTAGGCGCCGTACAGGTGACTCGAGAGCAGGAGCGAGCCGAGCGGGACCGAGTGGATGATGTAGTACGTCGAGCACCACGCCGCGGGCGCGACCGAGTACGTCGCGGCCGGCTGGCCGCACGAGGTGAGCGTCGGCGCCACGCTCGGCTGGTAATAGAGGAGGAGGAGCGCCCCCGTCACGACCTGGAAGAGGAACGCGTTGACGACGAACGCGCCGGTCCAGTACGACGGCTTGAACGTGAATTCGGGTTGGGGCCGAAGGGCCCACTTCTTCATCGAGGTGCGATCCTCGACGAATCCCCAGATCCGGTTGAGGGTCCGGTTGTACCAGTTCGAGAACGTCACCGACCAAGCCCCCTCAGGCGATGTTGCACAGGATGATCGGCGTCTGCTTCGTGAGCTGCGAGGTCGAGCCCACGCCGTAGTCGCCCTGCAGGGTGTTGAGGTGCCCGTTCACCGGGGCGCTCCCCGGCGTCATCCCGTAGGCGTAGATGTTCCCCGCCGTATCGGTCTCGAGCAGGACCTGCGGGAGGGGGATCACCGCGGGCCCGGTGAGGTTCGACGCCTTGTTCGCGACGTCGTAGGTCGAGCCGTGGCACGAGCAGTGGATGTAGAACGTCTTGCCCCCGGGCGTCTGCGGACACGTCCCGGGCGGGTAGAACGAGATCGCCGGGATCGGGCAGCCGAGGTGCTGGCAGATCCCGCTGTACGCGACGATCGAACTGTGGGTCCCGATCCCGTACGGCACGTTCTCGGCGCCGTTGGTCTGGCCTGAATTCGGCGAGCCCGAGGCCGGGTACAGATTGAGGAGGAAGTTGGGCTCGTTCAGGAGCGGGTAGTAGAAGAACACGTCCTGGTTCGACTCGACGTTGTACTCGCTCTCGACTTTCGCGACCGTGAGCGGGCTCCCGTCCACGTCGATGAGCTGGACCTTCGGGTAGGCCGAAATGCCCACCGTCGGGGGCTGGATGTACTGGAGCGCGCCCCCGGCGAGGCCGCCGGCGCCCGCGGCGACGAGCCCCGCGACGGCGACCATCTTCAGGATGTTCCGCTTCGTCTCATCGACGTCGTCGTCCCCGTCGCGCGGGCCGACCGACGCGACGCGCCGGATCTGGCCCAGCGGCATCCCGAACGGGTTCGGCCGGCCGGCGGTGATCCGGCTCGCCGGCGCGTAGAGCCCGTCGACGGGCCTCACAACGTCCTCCCCGAGGTGTCCGAAATGGCGTCGTCGACCCCCGCCGGCGTCGGGATCGGGGCGTCGCCCGGCAGCTCGGCGTTCTCGCTGCCGCGGTAGACGAGCCAGATGATCCCGATCCCCATCAGCACGACGAGGATCTCGGTCAGCTGGACGATCTCGTCCGGCCCGAGGCCGCTCATCGCGTGACCTCCCACTCGCTCGGCGCGACCGGCATGGTCATCGACCAGGTCGGGATCGGGGCCCCTCCCGTCCAGGGCGAGAGGGGCGGCCCGGGTACGGGCGGGGTCCCGGGCACCGGTCCGGGCGGAGTGTGCACCGCCGCCGGTATCCCGGTCCGCTGGCTGGGGACGGGGTCGATCCCGAGCAACATCCCCCGGACGGACAACGGCGCCCCGGCCGGTAAGGGCGGGAGATCGGCGGCCCGCGAGAACTCCCCGAGGAGCTCCTGCTTCAGCTGACCGGCGCGGCCGTACCAGCGTCCGAGGGTTCGCAGGACCTGGCCGGTGTCCTTCCCCAGCAGGAGGAAGAGCGCCGCGGCCAGGATGATCAGCCAGTCGATGTCCGAGAAGAGCGCCATCGGATCACCCGACCCCGGCGGCGAGGGGAGGGGCCGCCCGCCGCTCCCGCGCGCGCTCCCAGCGGCCGGCAAAGAACGCCCCGCCGAAGTAGAGACCGATCATCGGGGTCGCGATGAGCAGCATCGTGATCCCCGAGTTGTCCGGGGTCACGATCATCCCGAAGACGAGCGCGCCCAGGATCGCGGCGCGCCAGTGGCGCCGCCACGCGCTCGAGGGGACGGCCCCGAGGCGCGTGAGCGCGTAGATGAAGACCGGCAGTTCGAAGACGACCCCGAACGCGAGGGAGTAGAGCAGCGCGAACGTCACGAACTGCTGCACGCCGAGCACGGGCGCGAGCCCCATCGCGGCGACGTAGCGGAACAGGAGGAGGAACGTGAAGGGGGTGAGGAGGAGCAGGCCGGCCGCCGTGCCGATCGCGAACAGGACGGTCGCCGGAATGCCGATGGTGCGCAGGAGCTGCCGCTCGTTCTTGCGGAGGGCGGGCACGAGGAACGCCCCCACCTCGTGGACGATCCACGGCATCCCGACGGTCGCAGTGACGAGGAGGCCGATCTCCATCTGGACCATGACGGAGTCGCCGACCCCGACGTTGAGGAGCTCGACGCCCGGCGGGAGCATCCACGCGACCATCACATGGAACACCTGGGCCGTCACGTTGTAGAACGGGCTCGGCCACGGGTAGGCGAACGGGACCGCGATCCCGCCCCAGTGGAGCGACACCGGACGCAATTCGAAGAGGAGCAGGAATCCGAAGATCCCCGCGAGGACGACGAAGATCCGGACGAGCCGGCGCCGGACCTCCCCGAGAACGTCGAGGATTCGACCGAGCTCGCTCATCCCGGCCCTCCGGCCGGCCGCCCGGTCGACTCGCGGCGACCGACCGATTCGCTCGGCGGGCCGAACGGGGCTGCTCCCTCGGGCATGCCGGGACGTGGGACCCGGACTAGTGTCCCGCCTCGGGTGGCGCGGACGCGCTCGCGGCCGAGCGTGCCTGGTCGGCCTGCAGTTCGCGCTCGCTCTCGGCCCGGCCCTTCTTGAACTCGCCGACCGAGCGGCCCAGGTTATGCGCCAGCTGCGGGATCTTGCTGGAACCGTAGAACAGGATCCCGGCCACCACGGCGATGATCAACCAGTCGTCGATGGAGTCGAACACCGTCTCCCCTCCGCCGCACGAGGGGAGGGGGGTTCGATATGGCGTTCGTACGGCCGGACCGGAGCCGTACCTACGGTCCGGACCGGCGGTAGATAAGCAGCCTCAGGCCGCCTCGATCAGGACCGTCTCCGATCCCGACGCGACGGCGCGATCGATCGCGAGCTCCGCCAGGAGCGCGAGGCATCCCGCGCTCTGGGGAACCCACTGGACGGTCGAACGCGCGCTGGCACTGAGTCCGTTCCGCCGCCCTTTGGCCGCGAGCGCGGCGACCGTCTCGCCGAACGCGGAGCTCTGGTGGTACACCTCGCACGCATGGTCCAGCGACGGGTGCATGAGCGCATCGACGACCGACTTCAGGTGACCCTTCATCTCCGGGAGGTACCCGGCGAGCGACTCCCGGACGTCCGCGGGCAGGCGGGCGCTTTCGCCGTACAGGGCCGCGAGTGCCCCGGCGAAGAGCTGGGCGAGTTCCTCGAGCGCGTAGACCGCGACCCGCCACTCGAGGAGCTGGCGCGGATCCGGGCTGCCGATCCGCCGGGCGAGGGCCCAGTCCCGGCTCGCCAGGAAGAGCTGGCGGACGAGGAGCGCGAGGACCTTGTTGCCCTCCTCCTCCAAGGTCGCGAGGCGGCGTCCGCGCGTCGGCTTCTGGACGGCCGACTCCATCTCCTCCAGGAAGGCGATCAGGATCATCTTCATGCGCTGGACGAGCTGCGGCAGCCCGTACTTCGACGGGTCGATGAAGTTCTGCAGGACCATTCGGTTCGACTCCTGCGCGACGACCGACACCCCCAATAGTCCCCGGGCCGCTCCGAGGACCTCCTCGACGCGGTCCGGCGCGAGCGGCACATCGGCCCGGACCTCGATCGCGTCGTGGCCGACCCGGTACGCCCCGACGATGAGACGCTCGAGGACGCCGGGCGTGTCGAACGCGCGCGCCTGGACCAGGAACGGCGCTCCGGCCGCCGTGACGCCGGGGACGGGGGCCGGCTTGAGGTAGAGCGCGCCGTCATCGTTCTGGTCGAAGACGACCAGGTCGCCCGGGCGCAGATTCATCGCCTCCGCCCACGGCTTCGGAAGGGTGACAGCGATCGACGAATGACCGGCCTTCAGCACTCGGCGCTCCCGGTTCGGCGTCCCCCACGCCATCTTGATCCCCACAAACCTACTACGAGGTTCGTAGGTTCATTCGAGTTGTCTTTTTGAAGGTTTGGTTCCGACTTTTCGGGGAATACGGCCCTCCCTACGCCGACGGCGGCAGGGACGGTGGTTCGGCGGGAGGGGCGCCGCCGGGGGTCGGTGGTTCCGCATATCCGAGTCGTTCGGGGGGCATCTCGAACTCCGAACCTTCGCGCTTCCCTACCACGAACCCCAGCACGATCGCGATGACCACGAGCGCGACGATCGTCCCGACGATGATGAACACGGCCGCGCCGGGACCCGTCGAGGCGGTCGTCACGGTGACGTTGGCCGGCAGGTTGATCCCGAACGCGATGAACCCGTACATCCCGGCGGCGAAGTGCCCGGGCTCCTGGCAGACGAACTCGTACCAGCCCGGTCCGGGGGACTTGAACGTACCCGTCGCCACGTCGCCCGCGCCGGTCACGTTGATCGAAAAGAGGGTCCCGTGCGCCGCGAACACCGCGGGGATGTCGGCGGTCGCCGGGAGTTGGACGCCCTCCCAGTTCACGATCGAGAAGGTGTGGGCGAGCGTGTCGGCGTCCGTCACGGTGACGTTGATCGTCACGTTCGTCGGAACCATCTGGAAATTGTTCGGATCGAACGTGTAGGGCGCGGTCGTCGTGACCGCGATCGAGGGCGACGTGTCCGTCACGACCGGCGAGGCCCGGGCCTCCTCGACGGCGACCCAACCGGCGGCCACGAAGAGGAGGAGGGTCGCGACCCCGAGCGTGAGCGCGGTGCGGATGTGAGTGCTGCGGACCCGCATGCGAGCTTTCCGAGGTACGGACGGGCGCGAAACGGAGGGGCGGATTCAAAGCCCCTCCGTACGTACGTTGGGGAGCCCGGCTCGGTTGGAGGGCGAAGCGGGCCGTCCGCCCGGTAAGTACGCGGGGAATATGTAGCCCGGTCGGCCCCTCCGGGAGGATGCTGCCCCGTCGGCCCGCCGGCCGACCGATCGCCGCGGTCGCGCCGATCGGAGCGTTCCCGCTCGCCGGAGAGCTCGTCCGGGCCGCGTCGAATCTGGCCCTGACGAACAACTTGATCTGGACGATGATCGCGATCAGCGCCGCCGGCGCGATCGTGACGTTCGCGTTCCTCGTCTACTCGATCTGGCGCTTTCGCGACCCGAAGGTGAAGGGGCGACGGTATGGTTAACAAATTCGAAGTGGCCTGGACGCTCGCGGTCGTCGCGCTCATCGCCGGGGTGAGCGTCTACTCGACGATCCTCCTCTATCAGCTCGATAGCCTGCCCGCCCACCCGACCGAGTACGTCGATGTGATCGGCCACCAATGGTACTGGGAGTTCTGCTACCCCGTCAACGGCTCCTGCTTCAACTCGAGCTACGACGCGTCCACGAACACGATCACCGGCGGCGCGTTATGGGCGACCCCTGGCGCCGAGGTGCAGATCAACGTCACCGGCGCCGACGTCATCCACTCGCTCTACATCCCCCAGCTCGGCGTGCAGATCAACGCGATCCCGGGACGGATGAACTACTTCGCCTTCGGCGTCCCGAACGCAGCCCCCGGCACGAAGTACATCATCGAGTGCACCGAGTTCTGCGGCGAGTTCCACGGTACGATGCGCTCATTCCTCGTCGTCACCTAGGTCCGGGGATCGCCGCCCGGCGATCGTCGGAACGGGGGGCGGATCGGAGCGCGATGCCACACTCGGAACCGTTGCGCGCGATCGCGTTCGACCTTTTCCACACTCTCGTCGACCCCGAGGACTTCCGGCCCAAGGAGTTCCGGCGGGCGCGCGCGGCGGCGGAGGCGCTCGGACTTCCGGTCGAAGAATTTGATCGGTCCTGGACGGCGGATCATCCGGATCGGACCACCCACCTTCGTCCCACGATCGACGAGCGGCTCCGGGCGTACTGCGAACGCTTCGGGGTCGCCGTCGATCCGATCCGGCTCGCCGACGCGATCGAGCGCCTCGAGCGGCACCAGGCGCTCGCGCTCCGTCAGCCGCGCGCCGGTACGCTCGACACGCTCCGCAGCCTTCGGGAGCGCGGCTGGACGCTCGGCGTGGTCAGCAACTGCGACGCGGGCGAGATCCGCTACTGGTCGGAGTCCCCGCTCGCTCCGCTCTTCGACGCGGTCGTCTTTTCCTGCGCGATCGGCTACGCGAAGCCGTCGGTCGAGGCGTACCGGGCGCTCGTCCCCCGGTGGGGAGGGCTCCCGCTCTCGGCCGCCGCGTATGTCGGCGACGGGTCGAGCGACGAGCTCGCGGGTGCGCGGAGAGCCGGGTTCGCCCGCGTGATCTTCCAATCGGAGTTCGTCGCCCGGAACGGGCTGCGATCGGCCGCAGCGAACGAGCTGCTCCGTCAGGACGCCGACGCGTCGATCGACGGGCTCGCCGAGCTATTGGACCCGACGCGTTGGTAACCGGCCCGGACGGCTCAGGCGGGCGGATGGCCGTGCGCACCGCCGCCGGGCCGGCGGGGGAAGCGGCCGGTGAACGAGGCGACGACCGCGAGGGCCACCCCGATCCCCAGCAGGGCCGCCGAGCCCGCGAGGACCCAGGTCGCGACGACCGCGGTGCTCGGCGGCGTGGGCGGGGCGGGCACGGGGACGCCGACGTACAGGTTGCCGGTCATCCCGCTGGCGAAGTGGCCGGGTACTTCGCAGATGTACTGATAGACCCCGGGAGCGAGCACGGTGAAGTTCGCCCAGACCGTGAGACCCGCGCCGCTCGGGACATCGACCGAGACGAGCGGTGGATGCGCGGCGAAGTACTGCGTGAAATTGGCCGGCGAGAGCGTGTAGTTCGCCTGGGCGGCGAGCGTGAACGTGTGCCCGAGGCTGCCGGTGTTGGTCACGAGCACGTCGACCGACGCGGGATAATGGGCCGGCGAGGCCGCGAGCTGGTTCGGGACGAACTGCAGGCCGTCGGTCGTGTTCTCCGAGAGCAGGAGGCCGGGTCCCGAGTTCGTCACGTTCAGGAACCCGTACATCCCCGCCTGGAACTGGAACGGGACCAGCGACACGAACTCGAACGAGTCGCCGCCGACCGAGGCGTTGAGAGAGACGTTCGCGTACATCTCTTGGCCCGGCGCGACCGAGACGTTCGCGAGCGAACCGTTCGCCACGAACCAGGCCGAGAGCTGGGTCGGGGTCCAGGAGGTGTTCAGGACGAAGTGGGGCACCCGCGAGACCGTGAACGTGTGCGAGTAGCTCCCCTGGTTCACGAGGAGGACGGTCAAGGTCGAGTTGGAGGTACCGAGGAGGGCGTGGGGCACGAAGCGGGGGGTGTCGGTCAGGTTGACGGTCACGGGCGCGCTCGCGTTCGCGCCTCGCGCGAAGCCGACGAGCGGGGCGGACGGGAGGCGCTCGACGGCGGCGGCGATCGGGAGGGAGGCGGTGGCGAGGAGCAGCCCGGCCACGAGCCAGGGGGCGGCGCGACGCCACGGTCCGGGACGCCGACGCGAAGGCTCGTCGCTCATCGTCCCTCGGACGGGCGTGCGACCGGGGAGCGGTTGATATCGGCGATGTACGAATCCTTCTCGCCGGCGGACGGACCCCGTCGTCAGCGGTTGGCCACCGCGGTCGGGTCGCCCGCCGCGAGCGGGGCCGGGACCGACCCAGCGCGGGCCGGCGCGTCCTCCGCGCCGCGGCGAAGGAGCGGCGGGAAACGGGATCCGTGGTAGAAGCGGTGATAGAGGTAGGCCGACTCGACCCCCATCACGGTCGCCATCACTCCGCCGAAGGCCGCGACGGCGGGAACGGCCGCCCGGGTGGCCGCGACGGCGACGCCCGCGACGGTCATCGCGAGGAAGACCGCGGCGATGCCCAGGAGGAAACGCGCCTCGGCCGGCGTCCCGCGACCCCGGGCCAGCCGGCGGATCAGCACGCCGAACACGCCGCCCATCAGCACCGCCATCAACACGCCGCCGACGAGCGGGTACGCCGTCACCCACGGCGCGACGACCGCGGCCAGCGCCAGCCCGTAGAGCGTCCCCCGTTCGACGCGGGCGATCGGGGCCCAGAGGAGGACGGCGGCCATGATCGCCGCCATGGACCACAGGAACCAGACGGAAGTGAGGCCGAGCGCGAACGTCGTGATCACGTTGAGGGGCGTCGCGGACCCGCCGTAGGCGAACAGGATCCCCATGATCACCTCGGCTCCCGCGGCGTCGAGCGCGAGCAGCGCCGGCCAGATCCGGCTCTCGCGCGAGGCCCGCCGATCCCGGAAGAGGATGAGGGAGACGAACCAGAGGCCGGCGGGGGCCATCATCATGAAGTTGAACGCGAGCAGCACGAGGGTCCAGGTGGTCGTCCCGTTGGAGTTCAGGAAGACGTAGAGCAGCGACAGGAGCAGCGTGCTGCCCCCGAAGATCACGGCGAGGGCGAGCGTGAGTTGGGTGAGCAGCGGCGGCCGGCCGTCGGCCGGCAGGACCTTCCCGAGGACGAAGATGGCGATGCCGACCATCGCGAGCGCGATGATCACGTAGCCGAGCGGATCCGGCGGGAGCGCGAGCGGCGGCAGGGGGAGGTCCATGCCGCCCGGTCGACGAGGTCGCCTTTCTTATTCTCCCGGTTGCGACCGGGCGCGGACCCCAGGGAAGCGGCGGGCCTTCGGCGGCCTACGGTTCGCCCGAGGTGCCCCGGACGAGCGCGGGGTCAAAGCGACGGATCAGCTGCGTCGTCACTTCGACAAGCGGGTGGTGCGCCGACCGGTCGATCTCGATATCGGCGACGGTCGCGAGGTGGTGGTCGCGCGCGAGCCGCTCGAAGCCGGTCTCGAGCGGCGCGAACTCCTCGGGCCGGTCGCAGGTGAGGATGAACGCCTGGAGCTGCGTCAGGCCCATCTCCCGGGCGGCGAGCGCCCGGTGGTGGCCGTCGACGAGGATCCACGAGGCGCCCTTCTGGAGGACGAGGACCGGTTCCGCGAACCCACGCTCGAGCTCGTACCGGCGACCTTCGAGCTCGTCCTCGTACACCTTCCACTGCGTCGGGGTCAGCCGGTCGATCGGCACGAGCCCCCGGTGGAACGAGAACGGGAGGTTGTAGCGCTCCCCGAGGAGGCGCTTCAACGTGTCCGCCTTGAGCGGCGAGGCCCGTTCGAAGTGCGAGCGGACGACGTCGAGGTTCGCGAGAAGACCGCACAGGCGCCCGTCGCCGTCGATGATCGGCAGGTCGCGGAGGCCGAAGCGGAACATCACGCGGGCCGCATCGTCGAGTCCCGTGTCCGGGCTCGCCGTGATCGTACCGGGACGGATGATCTTCGCGAGCCGGGTCTCTCCCTCCGCCGCGTGACGGAGCAGCTCCTTCGCGCTCACGAAGCCGACCAGCTTCCCGCGCGAGTCGGTCACGGGGAGCCCGTGGTGCCGCCCCCGCAGGAGCGTCCGGGTCGCCTCGGCGATCGTCGCGGTGTCGCGGACGTGCTCGACCTCGAGCACCATGTAGTCCCGGACCCGGACGCTCATCGAGGAACGCTGGGTTGCTCGTCCCGCAGGTAGGCGGTGAGCAGGTGGCAGATCACGAGGTGGAGGTCCTCGGTGTGCTGCATGCTGTTCGACGGGACGACCACCGGGACGTCGACCATGTCCTTCAGCTTCCCCCCGCCGATCCCCGTGAGCCCGATCGTCGCGAGACCCAGTTCCTTCGCGACGCGGACGGCGTCGAGCACGTTGGGAGAGTTCCCGCTCCCCGAGATCGCCACGACGACATCGCCCTTCTCCGCGAGGGCGCGGAGCTGGCCCGAGAAGACGCGCGCGTACTCGGTGTCGTTCGCCCACGCCGTGAGGCCGGGGACGTTGTCGTTGAGCGCGAGGCAGCGGAAGCGATGGCCCTTCCCCCGGGACTCGGTGCCGCCCGCGACCTTCGCGATATCGGTCACGAAGTGCGAGGCCAGCGACGCGCTGCCCCCGTTGCCGAAGAAGAAGATCGTCCGGTCCTCGGTCCGGGCGCGCAGCAGGACGGGCACGATGCGGTTCATCGCATCGGGCAGGAACGCGGACTCGAGGGCCGACGTCGTCTCGTGGACGTACTTCCGGACGTAGGGGTCGAGCGTCGTCAAATCGGTCATCGTGCCACGAAAATGATCTGCGTACCCTCCGGCGCGATCCGTACGGACAAGTGGCGCATCGGCGATAAAGCCTCCGCAATCGCACGGGCCCGATCGGGCGGATGGAGGAGCATCATGAAGCCGCCGCCGCCGGCCCCCGCGATCTTGCCCCCCCACGCTCCGGCGGCCCGGGCCGCGGCGTACTGGCGGTCGATCGTCTCGTTCGAGATGCCGTCCGAGAGGCTGCGCTTGAGCTGCCACCCCTCGTCGAGGACCCCGCCGAGGCGGTCCCAGGCGCGAGCGACGATCGCGTCGCGCGCGCGTCCCGCCAGCTCGCGCATCGACTCGAGTGCCGCGCGATTCTCCGTCGTGCGTCCCTCCTGTTGCTTGAGGAGGGGACCGGCCCGGCGGGTCATCCCCGTGTAGAAGAGCGAGATCCGATCGCCGAGCGCCTCGCGCTCGGGGCCCGAGAGCGGGATCGGCGCGACCCGGACGGTGTCGTCGGGACGGAACTCGAGATACTGGATCCCGCCGAAGGCGGCGATGTAGTGGTCCTGCTTGCCGAGCGACCCGCCGAGGCGGTCGAACTCGATGTGGAACGCCTCCTCGGCGAGCTGCGCCTGGTCCTTGAGCTGCCCGCGGTACGCGGCGAGGGCGTTCAGGAGGCCCACCGTCAGCGCGGACGACGAGCCGAGGCCCGTTCCCTCGCCCGGGATGTCCGCGATCGTGTGGATCTCGAGCGAGTCGGCGATCCCCGAGATCCGCAACGCCTCGCGGACGAGCTCGTGCTGGATATCCTCGAGCCGATCGACGTTCTCGGTCTTGGTGTAGGCCACCCGGATCGATCGGTCGAACTTCTCGTTCACGAGGACGTGGATGTAGCGGTCGATCGCGATGGCCGTCACGGCGCCGCCGCCGTACGGGCGGTAGAACGAGGGCAGGTCGGTCCCGCCGCCGGCGAAGCTGATCCGCAGCGGCGTGCGGGTGATGATCATCGAGCGGCGAGCGGAGGGCCCGCCCTTTACTTTACTCCCCGGCCGGACTCGCGCCGGTCGAGGGCGGCGCGTGCTTGGGGGTCGGCGCCCAACGGGCCCGGCGACCGTAGAATTCGGACGTGAGCCGGGGGAGATCGTCGATCGGCGCGAGGCCCGGCAGGATCGACGCGAACGCGGTCGCGCGCCGATCGAGGACGATCGCGATCCCGCGATCGTGCTCGGAGCGGATCATGCGGCCGCACGCTTGGAGGATCGCGCGCTGGGCGGGAGCCTCGACGGTGTACTGCCAGCCCCGGTTCGTCGTCTGGTCGAGGAACCGTCGTAGCGCCTCCCGCTTCGCCGTGGGCCGGGGGTACGGAATCCCGACGAGCACGACCGCCTCGAGCTCCTCGTCCGGGTAGTCGATGCCCTCCGCGAGCCGACCGCCCGCGACCCCGAGCAGGATCGTGCCCTCGGGGTCCTTCTTCCAGCCCTCGATCGACCGCCAGAGGTCGCCGGTCGGCATCTTGCTGTACTCGATGAACACGTTACCGGGCAATTGGGACTGGAGGCCGGCCTCGAGGACTCGTTGCAGGAGGTCGAAGCTGGGGAAGAAGACGGCGGTCTTCACGGGGAGCGCTTGCAGGACTTCGACCAGTCGATCGGCGAGCCGCGGGATCGCCCGAGGGTCGGCCCGCAGCTCCTCGAAGCGGGTCGTCACGGTCGCATCGTAGAGGAACTTGCGGTTCTCCGGCGGGAAGTGCGGGGGCACGTCGACGAGCCGGGCCGCCGCGCCGAGACCGAGGGAGTCGCGGTACTCCTCGAGCGGTGCGAGCGTACCGGACAGGTGAACCGAGAGGTGGCACTCGGAGATCGGACGGGCCGGCACCGACGCGTCGAGCGCGTACGCCTCGAGCGCGGGTCGCGGCAGCCGCGTCGCGACCTTGACGTAGGCCGGGGGCTCGAGCTGCGGCCACGACAAGAGCGTGAGGGCGACGGTGTGCACCCAGGACCGGGGCAGGCGCCGCTCCCGCCGGCGCTCGTCCCGGAGGTTCTCGCCCCATGTGGCGAGCGCGCCCAGCCAAGTGTCGAGCCGGTGGGAAGTGCCGCCCAGGGCGGTCAGGAGCGCCTCCTCGAAGATCGACGGGGGGAGGACGGCGTCATCCTCGCGCGCCAGCGCGTGGATGAGTTCCTCGACCGCGGCGCCGACCAGGTCGAGGAACCGGCTAGCGCTCGGGCCGTCCGGGAGTTGGAAGTCCCCCCGCTCCGAGATCTCGGCGCGGGCGCGGCGGACGGATTCCTGGGGGAGCGCGACGGTCGCGAGGTCGCGCAGGTGGTTCGGCAGATTGTGCGCCTCGTCGACCACCAGGTCGAGCCGCTCGGGCCCGATCCGCATCCAATCGAAGAGCGCGCGGCGGATGTACGGATGGAAGAAGAATGCGTACGGCGCCGTGACGACCCGCGCCTCGGGTAGGAGCCGCTTCGCGAGCTCGTAGGCACAGAGGTTCTCCTCGCGGGCGTACGCCTCGAACTCGTGGGGGCTCGGGAGCTTCGCTCGGAATCGCTCCCCCAGGGTCTCGAGGTCGGCCTGCAGGACCCGGGCGTAGTAGGGGCAGCCGTCGAGGTCGGCCAGGTCGATCTCTCCGCCCTCCGGGAGGTCGGGCGGCGGAGCCGTCGGGGCTTCGCCCTGCATCGCCCGCTCGGTCGCCCGCTTGCGGTCGGCGCAGAGCTTGCCGTGCTCCTCCGCGGTCGCGCCCTTGATCTCGGCGACGTTCTCGAGCAGGAAACAGCGACGGGCCCGGCCGGCGAGACCGACCGCGAGGATGGGACGCTCGAGGCGGTGGCCGATCGCCCGGGTCTCGTGGAGGACCTGGACCTCCTGGGAGTGCGTGCGGACGAGGTACAGGACCTTGTGGTCCGCAGCCTCGGCGTGCTCGAGCAACGGCGCGATCACGGCGACCGTCTTGCCGCTCCCGGTCGGCGCATTGAGGAGCAGGGGACCCCCGCGGTCCGCGATCGTCGCGACCTCTCGAAGGATCGCATCCTGGCCCGGACGCACCCGGTACGGGAACAGTCCGGGGGGCTCGGTCGGCGGCGTACGTTGCTCCGTCCGAGGGACCCCGGGACGGGGGTTTTAAGATGCGCGTCGAGTGGAATGTCGCGCCTCGCGGCCCACCGCCCGGTCCCCTCGTTCCGGCGCCGCTCGACCGGGTAGGTTCATGGGCGGGGGGCCGCTTGCGGACCGGCGAGGAGCGCCGTGACGTCCGAGGCCGCGCGCACGATCGTGGGGGCGCCCGGCCCCCGGGCGGACTTCCTCACGAAGTACGGCAAGTTCCTGATCGTCGGGTTGACCGGGGTGGTCGTCAACCTGATCGTCTTCGCGCTGACGCTCGACGGGATCTCCCCGAGCCCGACGTTCAACCTCCTCGCCAGCCTCCTCCGCGCCGCGACGACGCGGACGTCGAACCCCCTCGACGATTTCGTCGCGAGCGCGGTCGCCTTCGTGGTCGCGACCCTCTGGAACTTCCTCTGGAACAATCTCTGGACGTTCCGGGCCGCGGGGACCCACCGCCACCCGTTCC
>JASHUJ010000114.1 GCA_030040035.1 Thermoplasmata archaeon | reverse complement strand
CCCCGTGCGCACCCCCGTTCCCCTCCCGACGGCCGCCCCGACGGAGGCGCCGTAGGCGGAGGGATTCGTCGATGCGCGGCCATGACCTCTTCCGCATCATCGCGGCGATGGCGTGCCTCCTCTGCTACACGACGATCCTGCTCGGCGGCAACGTGATGGCGAGCGGGAACGGGCTCGCCTGCCCCGACTGGCCGTCCTGCTTCGGCAACGGCAACCTGTTGCCCGCGTTCCAGGGCGGGGTGATCGCGGAGTGGAGCCACCGGGTCTCGGCGTTCTTCCTCTCGGTCGCGGTGCTCGTGACGACCCTCCTCGGGATCGCCTTCGAACGGGGCCGTAAGGTCCTCCTGCGCCTCGCCTTCGGGTGCCTCGCGCTCGTCGTGACCGAGGCGCTCCTGGGCGGCCTGGTCGTCGAGAGCCGGCTCGACCCGACGTTCATCCTCATCCACCTCGGCATCGCGACCGTCCTGTTCGCCCTCCTGCTCCTCCTCACCCTGCTCGCGAACCTTCGGGAGATGCCGCGGCGCTGGGTCGACTGGGCCCGGCGGGCGTCGGTGGAGGCGCCCGAACCCGTCCGTCCCGGGCCCGCTCCCGCGTCGCCCGGGGCTCCGGCGGACGTCCCGTTCGGCCGGCCGGGGGACGGCTAGCGCGGGTCCCCTGGGAGAGGCGACGAGCCGATGGACGGTCCCCCGAGCCCCCCCGTTGCGGCCGCCGGCCCGGGGCCCCGATCGGTCGCACGGGACCTCTTCGAGCTCTCGAAGCCCGGCATCACGGCGCTGATCTGCCTCGTCGCGGTCGGGGGATTCCTGCTCGCGGACCCCCGCTCGGTCGATCTCGCCCGGCTGGGGATCCTCGTCGGCACGGGAGGGGTCGCCTCGGCCGGGGCGGCGATGCTGAACCACTACCTCGACCGCGACATCGATCGCCGGATGCGCCGTACGCAGCACCGCCCGCTGCCCGAAGCGCGGATCGGATCCGGCCGGCTCGTACTCGCCCTCGGATTGACGCTCCTGGCCGTGGGGATCGGGGGCGCGACCGTCTGGTTGAACCCGCTGACCGGCTTCTCGATCCTGCTCGGCGGTCTCACGTACGTGGTGCTCTACACGCTGTGGCTCAAGCGCCGCTCGAGCTGGAACATCGTCATCGGGGGCTTCGCGGGCAGCGCGCCCGCCCTCGCCGGCAGCGCCGCCGCGGTCGGCGCCTGGACCCCCGGGGTCCTCGCGTTCGCCCTCCTCGTCTTCCTCTGGACTCCGCCGCACTTCTGGAGCCTCGCGCTCCTCCTGAAGGACGACTACGCCCGGGCCGGCCTCCCGATGCTCCCGAAGATGGACGACGTCCCGCTCTCGGGCAAGATCGTCGTGGTGTCGGCCGCGCTCCTCGTGCCCTCCGCCCTCCTGCTCGGCTGGACCGGGGCGGTGACGTGGCCGGTGCTCGTCGTACTGGTCGCGCTCGGCGCGGCGTTCGTCGTCCTCACGCTCCCGCTCTGGACCGAGGTCACGAAGCGGACCGCCCGTCGGGGGTTCCTGTACTCGGGCCCGTACCTCCTCTTCGTGATCCTCGCGATCGCGGCGAACGCCCCGCTGCTCTCGGGCGGGGTCCGCGGGGCGTTCGGGTAAGCATGCGGCGCCGTGGCGCGTCGAGCTTATCTCGGGGTGCCGGCCTTGATTCACCGATGCCGGAGCCAGACCCCGCCGGGGGGTCGAATCCGCGCTGGCGCGCGGCCGAGACCGTTCTGAAGCGCCTCGGGTACTCCCGGGTCCCTCCGGGTCACCGGGCCACGCCGGTCGAGCCCGCGTTCTGGGTCCAGGAGGCGGGCGTCCCCCGCCGCACGTTCCCCGTCTTCGTTCCACCGGGCGCCGGCCCGACCGTCCAGCAGGGGATCGACCGCTGGGTCGAGGGGATCTCCACGGCCCGGCCCGAGCCGACCCGGGCGATCTTCGTCGTCCCGACCGACGACGCGGCCGAGCTCGCCTGGGCGCGGCTCGCCCACTCTCCCGGCACGACGATCGATCACGAGGTCTCGATCCTGGTCATGCCGTCGGCCGACCGCCCGGCGGATCCGCCGCATTTCCACCTGCGGGTCGCCGCGCCTCGGGAGATCCTGCGCATCGCGACGGGGATCGTGGCGGGGCTCTTCCGCCGGGCCCAGTCGGTCGACGGCTCGGGCCAGATCGACTTCGAGGAGCTGCTCGCCAACCTGAAGGGGCGCTTCGGGCTCGACCTCCACCGATCGCTGGGCGTCCAGTCGGACGAGGACGCCCTGTTCATCCTCTACCAGCTCGCGCTCCGCGACAGCTACGCACCGGGGGACCCCGGAGCGAACCTGCATCTCCTCGTCCTGAAGCCGACGGGACCCGCCGCGCGCCTTCCCTGGTTCGCCGGATAGGTGCGGACCGGCGCACGAACCGAGCGCATAAGTAGCCGGGGCCGCTCGAATCGGCCGAGCGATGGGCCCGGAGGCGACGCCGTTCGAGACGCCGTACACGCCCTACCCCGGCAGCTCGACGCCGAGCGCGCACGTCGGACCCGAGGAAGGCAAGCACGAGCTCTGGTCGTTCTTCTGGCTCGCGCTCCTCAACACGCTGATCATCTCCGTCGCCGGGATCGTGACCTGGTGGTACGTCCACGCGCACTAGCGCGGTCCGGCGTGCGAACGCTTATCTAACTCGGCCCGGTCGGCGGCGACCGGCGCGGCGTGGGGCCGTGGGGTAGCTTGGACCATCCTTCTTGCTTGGGGTGCAAGAGACTCCGATTCAAATTCGGACGGCCCCATCCGGGTCATCGACCCCGCCCGGTCGGGTGCGGGGGCGTTCTTTCAAGAGGGGCCCCCGACATCCCCGGCGCGTGGGGCGTCGATTCGTCCGCGAGCGACGCCGGGACCCCTACTACCGGGAGGCGCAGCGCGCCGGTCTCCGCTCCCGGGCGGCGTTCAAGCTCGGGTACCTGCTCGAGCGGTTCCCCCTCGCCCACCGCGGCGACCACGTGCTGGACCTCGGCGCCGCCCCCGGCGGCTGGTCGATCGTCGCGCGGGAGACGATTGGCCCCCGCGGGTCGGTCGTCGCGGTCGATCCCCGGGCGGTCCCCCCCATCCCGGGCGTGCGGTCCGTTCGCGGGCGCGTGGGCGACCCCGGACTCGCCGCGCGGCTGGTCGCGACGGGGGAGGTCCCGTTCCAGCTCGTCCTCTCGGATATGTCGCCCCGGATCAGTGGAGCGTATGCGACCGACCACGCCCGGTCGGTCGGGCTCGTGCGGGACGCCTTCCGTCTCGCCCGCGAGGTCCTGGCGCCCGAGGGAGCGTTCGTGGCCAAGGTCTTCGCCGGCGATCTGCTCGACGCGCTCGAGGGCGAGATCGCCCCGAGCTTCGAGCGAGTGCGTCGTACGAAGCCTCCGGCGTCCCGCGAGCCGTCGAGCGAGCTCTACCTCGTCGCCCTCGGCTACCACGCGGGGGCACCGAGCGGATCGACGATCCGGCCGGACGACCCCGTTCCCTCGGCTTTTGATATATAGGAACGCCGGATAGCCCCTGCTCCCCTTTCCGAGGCTTGGTTACTCGTGATCCGGTTCGGCCCCGCGGGGATCCCTCTTTCGTGCAAGGGGCGCACGCTCCGGGACGGGATCGCCGACGTCCACCATCTCGGGCTCACCGCGATGGAGGTCCAGTTCATCAAGGTCAACCCGCTCACCCGGCTCGCGCTCGACGAGGAGATCGGGAAGGTCTCCCGGGAGCTCGCCCAGCAGCTCGTCGTCAGCGTCGGCCCTGCGGACCACCAGGGCGGCGCTCCGAGCCTCGCGGCGCTCACCACCCCGATCAAGCGGCGGGACTCGCTCACGACCCTCACCTGGAGCCTCGCGAAGGACTACGCGGACCTCCAGCAGACGAAGGCGCTCGCCCGGGCGCTCGACGTCGATCTCACGCTCCACGCCCCGTACTACGTCGACTTCTTCGGCTCGGCCGACGCGCGCGAGCAGTCGACGCGCCAGATCCAGTGGGCCGGCGTCCTCGCCGAAGGGCTCGGGGCGCGCCTCGCGGTGACGCACCTCGGATTCTTCGGGCCCGGGGACCGGGCCGACTCGATCCAGGAGCTCACGGAGATCGCGAGCGACCTCGTCAAGTGGCTCGACACGAACTCGCGGGGGACCGTCCGGCTCGCGGTCGAGCCGAGCGGCCATCCCGACGTCTTCGGCTCGCGCGAGGAGGTCCTCGAGCTCGCGCGTCGGGTGAAGGGGATCGTCCCGGTGCTCAACCTCCCGCACCTCGCGGCGCGCGAGCGCACGACGTTCGAGTCGCCCGAGCTGCTCGAGCCGCTGATCCGGCAGTTCGTCGAGGCGACCTCGGGCCCGCTCTACCTCAACTTCTCGGGCGTCGAGTTCTACGGGCCGGGGGAGTTCCGCCTGACCCCGATCAAGCGGGGTCTCGTCAAGTTCGACCCGGTCGCCGAGATCCTTGCCGAACGGGAGTACGACATCACCGTGATCTCGAGCTCGCCGCTCCTCGAGCACGACGCGATGTACATGAAGCTCCTCTACGAGCGCGCGCTCACGCGCCGCTACGCGAAGCTCCACGCGCCCCCCGCGCCCAAACCGGTGCCGAAGCCGGTCG
Organism: Thermoplasmata archaeon; assembly: GCA_030040035.1. Classification (GTDB taxonomy): domain Archaea; phylum Thermoplasmatota; class Thermoplasmata; order Lutacidiplasmatales; family UBA184; genus Lutacidiplasma. The sequence goes on along the minus strand of JASHUJ010000114.1, from coordinate 14,096 downwards.
CGAAGCCGGCGCCGTCGCCCGCCCGCCGGCCGGCCGTCGTCGCCCGGCCCGCGTCGAAGCGCCCCGCGCATCCGGTACGACCGGTGCTCGCGCGCGCCGCGCGCCCCCGGGGGCGCAAGGAGGTGCGCGGCCATGGTCCCGGACGCCGCCGGTGAGGGCCACTCGTTCGGCCGCGCGTCGCGCTACATCGGCGACCGGGTGACAGAGGCCCTCGAGCGGATCGATCCGAAGTCGGTCGGGCGCGCGGTCGAGATCCTGAACCGCGCCCCGCAGATCTTCGTCTACGGCGCGGGACGCAGCGGGATCATCGGACGCGCGTTCGCAATGCGCCTCGTCCAAGCCGGCCTGCGCGCCTACGTCATCGGCGAGAGCGTGACGCCGATCGTCCGGCACGGCGACGCCGTGTTCATCCTCTCGGGCCAGGGGGAGAGCTACTCGTCGATCCAGACGGCGAACATCGTCCGACGGGAGGGAGCCGAGCTCGTCGTCCTGACGGGACGCCCGAGCTCGAAGCTCGCGCACGCCGCGACGCTCCTCCTCGTGCTCGAGTTCGCCGAGGATGCCCAGCGCCCGATCGTCGCTCCGCTCGGCACGCTGTTCGAATCCGCGAGCCTTCGGCTCACCGACGCCCTCATCGCGGAGCTCCTGCGGGCCCGCGGGGAGACCGAGGAATCGATGCGTCGCCGTCACGCGATCATGGTCTAGGCGCGGCCGGCGCGGGAACGTTTAAGGAGCCCCGACCCTCCCCCCGCTCGTGCCGCAAGCCCGCGCGCCGGCCGCTCGGAGCCTCCTTCCGATCCCGACCCGATTCTTCGTCACGAGCGGCAAGGGGATCAACAAGACGAGCGAGCTCAACGCCTTCGATCTCGCGCTCCTGCAGGCCGGGATCGGCGAGCAGAACCTCGTCAACGTCTCCTCCGTCCTCCCGACGGGGATCCGGCAGGTCGATCGGGAACCGATGCCGCGCGGGGCGATCACGCACGCGGTGCTCGCGCGCCACGGCGGGGGCGAGGGCGAGGTGATCAGCGCCGGGATCGCCTACGCCTTCCGCACCGACGGCCAGGGGGGCTACGTGGCCGAGGCGCATCTTCACGGGACGCAGAAATCGCTCAAGGAGTTCCTCAAGTGGCGCATGCAGGAGATCGCCCACTTCCGCGGCGTGGAGCTCCGGCCCATCCGCTATCGCACCGAGGAGCTCTCGATCCCGATGGATCACTACGGGGTCTGCATCGCGGCGTGCATCTTCCTGCCGTAGGACGGGTCCCGCGCGCTCGGCCTCCCGCGCGCGCGACGTTGAAGTAAGCCCGGAGGCTTCGTCTCGGCACGAACCGCCTCGCGGTTCGAGCGAGGACTGTGGCCGCTCCCGACGCACCGGCCGGCTCCGGGGAACCTCCGCTGCCCCGGCGGAGGTATGCGATCCTGGTCGGGATCCTCGTGGCCGTCGTCGTGGTGGTCGCACCCTTCGTCACCGGCAGCGGAGCGATCTTCCACGAAGCGTGCGTGCGCGGTTCGACCGTGAGCCGAGCGGAGCTCTGGACCCCGCTGATCCTGTTGAACGCGCCGTTCGATGGGTGGGCCCGGGGGAGCGCGAGCGGGTCGATCTTCCCCGGATACAGCGTTTCCACGACCACGTCCAACGGGTCCGCCGACGGATTCTTCGTGCTGAGCGAGTGGACGGTCTTCCGCCAGTCGACCTCGGATGTCCTCGGGCCGGGGTCGGCCACGTCCTGCCACGGTCCGTACGGAACGGCCGTGCAGGGCCTCCCGCCCGGAGAGCAGGGCACGCTCACCCTCCCGCTCAACGTGTCCGAAGCCTCGGCCCAGTCCGCCGACGTGACGAGCGTCACGCTGAACGGCTTCTCCTCCGTCCTCTTCAACGTGAGCTACGCGCCGGACCCCGCCGCGGGAGGGGTCGGGACGTGCGGCGCGGGCGGGTCGAACCTCTCTTCTTCGATCTCGTCGAGCGCGATCGCGGTGTCCGTCCCGATCGAGCTGAACGGCGAGGTCGAGGGCTATCTCCCGTCGTTCGTCCCGGCCGCCGCGACGTACTCGTTCACGTTTCCTTCCGGGGGCAACTGGTTCTTCGACGACCACGTGTCGGTCGGCGTCGCGTTCGACTTCGAGTCGTGTCCGTCGGGCTCGGGCCCCGCCGGTGGCTGGACGGGCCCGGCGACCTAGAGCAGCTTGCGGAACAGGAGCTTGTCCTCGAGGCTCCCCTCGATCGAGAGGCGGCGGGTGACGATCGCCTTCATCGGTCCGATGTCCTTCTTGACGAGACCGTGGAACGTTGCCGTGTCGGTCGTGATCGTCACGTCGGGGCGGTTCGAGGAGCCCGAGCGCAGGTTCGAGAGACGGCCGCCCGCGAGGTCGACCGCGTAGGTGCCGCCGTCCGTGAGCTGGATCTGGATCGTCCGTTCGAGCCCGTCCAGCTCCTCGGCGGACGCGGGATTGCGCGCCACGTGTCGGTTGAACCGGTCCACGAGCGACGCGAGCGTCTCTTCGACGGTCATGGGTCGAACGCGTCCAGCGTGCGAGCCGGACGGTCGGGCATAACCCTTTGCATCGTGGCCCAGGACGCGCGGACGTAGCCCGGCACGCCGACCTCGACCGCGAGCCGTTCGCGCAAGAAGTCGATGGTCCGGGGGTCGGAGGGGTACCCGCTCCCGAGCTCGGTCCCGAGCTGGCGGCGCAGGCGCTCGATCGCGCGATCCCGGCGGACCTTCGCGACGATCGACGCCGCGCCCACGATCGGATCGTCCCGGTCGAAGTGGTGCCGGGCGACGATGCGGGCCGGGGTCGGCCCGGCCCAGCGCGAGATCGTGCGGGCGAACCGACGGGCGTCCGGATCGCACGCGTCCGCGCGCACCTCGTCCGGTCCGAGACGCGCCACGAGCGCGCCGAAGGCCCGGGCCTCGAGCTGGTTGAGGTGTCCACGGGCGACGTACGCGTCGATCTCGCGCGGGGGGAGGACGATCGCGTCGCACTCCCCGATCGACGGGAGCGTGAGGAAGATGCGCTCCCGCTGTTGGGCCGAAAGGAGCTTCGAATCGGCGACCCCGATCTCGAGCAGGCGGTCAACGCCCTCGGGCTCCACCAGGAAGGCGCCGACCACGAGCGGCCCGACGACGCTTCCGCGCCCCGCCTCATCCAGGCCGAGGATCCGCGCCATCGCGCCGCTCCGGGTGTAGCTAGCGTGACGCAGCTCATTAACCCCCCCGCCGCTCCGCCGGCGATGGCGCTCGACGGGCTCGTCGTCCCGATCCCCACGATGTTCGGGGACGAGGGCGCGCTCGACCTCGGGCGCAACGCGCGGTTCGCCCGAGGGCTCGCCGACGCCCGGGTCGACCACCTGTTCGTCCTCGGGTCGCTCGGGGAGTTTCCCACCGTCTCGAGCGAAGAACGCGAGCGGCTGGTGGATGTCGTGATCGGCAGTGCGACCGGCGCCACGGACGTCTGGGTCGGGTGCGGGGCGCCCTCGACCCGCCAGGCGGTCGCCTTTGCGGAGTCCGCGGAGTCCGCCGGGGCCCAGGCCCTGGTCGCGGTCCCCCCGTACTATCTCCGGCCCGCGATCGCGTCGGTCGAGCGCTACTATCGGACGATCCACGCATCGGTCGACCTCCCGCTCCTCGCCTACAACATCCCGTCGCTCGTCGGGTACTCGCTCCCGCCGGACCTCGTCCACCGGCTCGGGCGCGACGGCGTTCTCGCGGGGGTCAAGGACACCTCGGGTTCGCTCGCGAGCGTCGAGTCGTTCCTCGGGAGCCGGCCCGAGGGCTTCGCGGTCTATCCCGGCGACGACGCCTACGCGAGCGCCGCGATTGCCGGGGGCGCCCGGGGGGCGGTCCTCGGCATCGCGAACGTCGCCCCCCGTCTGGCGGTCCACTTGGTCGCCGCCGCGCGGGCCGGGGACCTACCGGGCGCGGCGGCCGATCAAGCCCTCGTGAACGCGTTGGTGCAGGTCGCGGCGGCCGGCCCGTTCCCCTCCGCGATCAAGTTCCTCGCCCACGAGCTCCGGGGCGCGGAGGTCGGCTACCGCTCGCCGTACGACCCCCTGACCCCGGCCGAGGAGAGCGCGGTCCGAGCCCGGCTCGAACCGTTGCGCCCGCAGCTCGCCCGATTTCTGGATCGGTGAACCGTGCGCGCGCTCGTCGTCCGCCCGCCGGTCCCCGGGGTGGAGCTCGTCGACTGCCCGGCGCCCGAACGGCCCGCGGGGTCGATCCGCGTGGCCGTCCGCGAATGCGGCGTCTGCGGCACCGATCACGACATCGTCGAAGGAAAGTATGGACGACCCCCCGACGGCGCTTCGTTCCTGATCCTGGGCCATGAGAACCTCGGCGTGGTCCGGGAAGGCGACCCGGCCGCACCGGAGTTCGCCCCCGGCGACCTCGTGGTGGCGACCGTACGGCGCGGATGCGGACGCTGCCGGTTCTGCCTGGCGAACCGCTCGGACTTCTGCGAGACCGACGCGTTCACCGAGCGCGGGATCCGCGGGGCCCATGGGTACATGGCCGAGGAGTACGTGGAAACGCCGGACTATCTCGTCCGGGTTCCCGCCGGTCTTGGGCCGATCGCGGTCCTGCTCGAGCCGTTGAGCGTGGTCGAAAAGGCGATCGATCAAGGCCAGCGGGTCCTCGACCGCAAGGAGCCGACGCCCGGACATCCGAGGCCCGAAGCGGCCCGGGCGCTCGTCGCGGGCACGGGAGCGATCGGCATGCTGGCCGCGCTCCTCCTCGTCATCCGGGGCTACGACGTGACCGCGGTGGACCGGCGGGGGGAGGACACGTTCGCGGCCCGCCTCCTCGGTCGGATCGGCGCGAAGCACGTGGACGTCGCCGCCGGGTTCGGGGCCGTGGGCGCGAGGCGGTTCGATCTCATCGTCGAGGCGGCCGGGTCCACTGCGGTCGACTTCTCATCGATCGATCGGCTCGGGCCGAACGGCGTGATCGTCCTCACCGGGATCCCCGACGCGACCGAGCGGCCGGTCCCGGTGCCGGGCGGACAGATCTTCCGCGACCTCGTCCTCGGAAATCAGGCGATCGTCGGCTCGGTGAACGCGAACCGGACCTACTTCGAGACCGGACTCGAGGACCTCGGCCGGATCGAGGAACGCTGGCCGGGCGCCCTCGCGTCGATGATCACCTCGCGGCGTCCGATCGAGTCGTACCGCGAGGTCCTGCTCTCGGCGGCGCCGGGCGCGGTGAAGACCGTGCTGACGATCGGCGTCGGGGCCCCGCCCTCGTAAAAGTTCATATACGCTACCCCGCTCGCACCGCACCTCCGAGGATCCTCGATGGGCATCTGGCAAGGGCGGTCGCGGCGCAAACGCACCGGCGGCCGACTCCGTCCGATCCGCAAGAAGCGTCGCTTCGAGATCGCGCGGGAGCTCCAGCACGCGACGATCGGCTCCGGCACGGTGAAGAAGTACCGCGTGCGGGGCGCGAACCGGAAGCTCCGTATCCTCACGACCCAGACGATCAACGTCTTCGACCCGGCGACCGAGAAGATGCAACGGGCCCGGGTGATCACGGTCCGGGAGAACCCGGCGAACCCGAACTACGTCCAGCGCAACATCATCACCAAGGGGGCGATCCTGGAGACGGACCTCGGGCTGGTCCGCGTCCGCTCCCGACCGGGCCAGGACGGCGTCCTGAACGGTGTGCGCCTCCCGGCCCCGCCGGCCCCCTAGGCGGCCGTCCCGCGGATGCCCGAGCACTTCTACGTCTATCCCGCCTACCTGCTCCGGGGCCGCTCGCGCGCCGCGGGCCGCCGGCTCAAGGCGGAAGAGGCCCTCAACGAGCTCACGGCTGACGAGATCGTCCAGGCCGCCCGCCGCCTGGGCTACACGGCGGTCGCGGAGGCCGACAAGGACTATCCGCGCGACGCGGGCGCCTACGCCGGTCGCGTCAAGGTCACGAAACGCTCCGGAACGACGAAGGCGCGCTTCCTGAAGCTGCTGAGCGCCGATCTCCGCGCCCACCGCCCGGCCGCAGGGGCGCGCTGAGATGGAAGAGCCCGGCACGATCTACTTCACGGGGACCGCCGGCGCGGGCAAGACCAGCCTCGTCCGCGCGTTCGCCGAGTGGGTGCGCACCGCCGGCTACGACGTCACGGTGGTCAATCTCGATCCGGGCACCGAGGGCGAGTCGGACGGGATCGACGTCGACGTCCGGGAATGGGTACGGCTCGCCGATGTCGAGGACGAGTACGGGCTCGGGCCCAACGGCGCCCAGGTGGCGGCGGCGGACATGATCGCGCTCAAGGTCTTCGACGTCAAGCAGGCCGTCCAGGAACTGAAGGGCGACTACGTCCTCGTGGACACCCCGGGCCAGATCGAGCTCTTCGCGTTCCGGGAGGCCTCGAAGGCGATCGTCGACGCCCTCAGCGGCGACCGATCGGTTCTCGCGTTCCTGTTCGATCCGTCGCTCGGGCGGACGCCCTCGGGCTTCGTCTCGCTCGCGATGCTCAGCGCGACGCTCGAGTTCCGCTTCCGCCTCCCGATGGTGAACGTCCTCTCGAAATCCGACGCGCTCGCTGCGGAGCAGCTTCAGGAGGTGCTCGGCTGGTCGGACGAGCCGGGCCGGCTCTACGACGCGGTCACCCAGGACGCCCCGTCGCCGGACGTCCAGCTCTCGACCGAGCTGTTCCGCGCGATCGAGACGATGGGACCTTTGCTCGGGCTCGTGCCGACGTCGGCGAAGGAGGGGACCGGGCTCGAAGCCCTTTACCAGGCGTGCCAGCGCGTCTTCGGGGGCGCGGAGGATCTCGAACCGTCGCACGCGCCGACGAGCGAGTGACGCTCAGCCCTCGGTGAAGAAGAGGCCCATGCCGGCCGACGCGGCCTCCTGCTCGTCCTTGAACCGGCGGTAGATCGTCTCGGCCTCGTTGCCGGTCAGGTGCGTCCCGACCGGCCCGAGGAGCTCCTCCGCGCGCGCGATCGCGGTGGCCGCCCCCTCGATCAGGACATACATCCGATCGGACGGCCCGCCCACCGCGCTCGCCTCCCGGACCGTCTGGCTTTGCCGCGACACGAGATCGTCCTTGAGCGCCGCGTCCAGCTCGGTGCGCTTCGACGAGGGGACCGCGAAGACCGTCCACGCCATGGGACCCGCGGACCCCGTTCGGCTATATTGTGTTGCTCCGGGTACCTAGGTACGACCGGCGGCCGGTCGACCTCGCGATGTACGCCCGCACGACCGAGAGCCCGATCCTGCTCGTCGGGGTCGCCCACGTCGTGGACCTGAGCGAGCCGCTCCGGCAGGTGCTCGCCGACCGTCCGCTCGACGGCGTGGCCGTAGAGCTCGACGCCGAGCGGGCGGACGCGCTCCTCCGGCCCGTGGGGGAGGCCGCGCCTCGCGGCTCGGCTCCGCTGTTCGTCCGGTTCTGGAGCCTGATCCAGCGCCGACTGGGGGCCGAGATCGGCGGCGGCGTTCCGGGGGCGGAGATGAAGACGGCGGCGCTCGTCGCGCGCGACCGCCACCTGCCGCTCTTCCTGATCGACGACCCGCTGCGGGCCACGGTCGTGAGCCTCGTGCGCTCGATGCCGTTCAAGGAGCGGGTGCAGCTCCTGCTGGGGGCGTTCCTCGGGCTGTTCGTGCCGGCGCGGATCGTCGAGCGCGAGATGGACCGGTACGTCGCGGCTCCCGAGGAGTTCGCGGCGGAGCTCCGACGGGCGAGCCCGACCCTGGTCCGCGTCCTCCTCGACGATCGGAACGAGCACATGGCGGACCGGCTCGTGCAACTGCGCTCGAACGGCTACGGGCGCGTCGCGGCCGTCGTGGGGGACGCGCACGTGAACGGGCTCCGGGCCGCACTGCGCCGTCGCGGCGTACCGGTCGAGTCGATCTCGTTCGGCGAGCTGCGGGGGCTTACAGCATCTCGACCGAGCCCTTCGCCGACTCCGCCACCGCCCGGATGAACGCGTCGGCGAGTCCGGCCAGCTCGGGGTTCTCCTGATCCTCGAGCCGACCCGCGTCGCCCGCCGCGGCGATCGTCGGCACGACCGGCAGGTGGGCGAGGACCGGCACACCGTACTCCTCCGCGATGCGATCCACGTGGCTCGGGCCGAAGAGCTCGATGCGCGTCGCGCAGTGCGGGCAGGTGATCCACGCCATGTTGTCGATCACTCCCAGCAGCGGTACGTGGAGATCGCGCGCCATGTTCATCGCCTTCTTCACGATCAACGCCGCAAGATCCTGCGGGGTCAGCACGAACAGCATCCCGTCGATCGGGATCGTCTGGAACACCGTCAGGGGCACGTCGCTCGTTCCCGGCGGCATGTCGATGAGCAGGTAGTCGAGCGCGCCCCAGTTGACGCCGCCGAAGAACTGGGTGATCAGTCGGGTGACGAGCGGTCCGCGCCAGATCACCGGCGTCTGCTCGTCCTCGACCATGAACTGCGACGAAACGACCGAGATCCCCGTGCGCGAGACCGCCGGCTCGATCCCTTCGCCCCGGTCCCGCAAGGGGCCCGAGAGGCCGAGGAGCTTCGGGATCGAGGGCCCGGTGATGTCCGCATCGAGGATCCCGACCGAGTGTCCCTGTCGACGCAGCTGGACCGCGAGCAGCGCGGTGACCGACGACTTTCCGACCCCTCCCTTGCCGCTGCCGATCGCGACGACGTGGCGGAGGCGGCCCTTGTCCATGCGCTGGAGGACGCCGCGCGCGCCGGGCGCCGCCCGCGGCCGACCCGCCCCCGGAGGCCCGGGCGGTGGCCCCGCCGCGGGCTCGGGAGTGGCGCTCATTCGGCGGAGGACGGGGACGTTCCTATATAACGGACGGTCCGTGCGACCTCGTACGTCGAGGGGCCCGGGATGACCGTCGGGGCGGATCCGGAACTCGACGAGCTGTTCCGGCCCCGGTCGGTGGCGGTCATCGGCGCGTCGAACAAGCCGGGCAAGGTGGGCACGGCGGTCTTCCGCAACATCATCCAGGCCGGTTACCGGGGCGTCGCGTACCCCGTCAATCCGAACGCGACCAGCGTCTCGGGGGTCCGGTGCTATCCGGACGTGGCGGACCTGCCCGAACCGGCGGAGCTCGGGGTCGTGATCGTTCCCGCGCCCCGGGTCGCCGACGTCGTCGAGGAGCTCGGTCGGGCCGGCACGAAGGGAGTGGTGGTGATCACGGCCGGGTTCCGGGAGATCGGCGAAGCCGGCGCGGCCCTCGAGGCAGAAGTCGTCCGGCGCGCAACGAAGTACCGGATGTCGCTCGTCGGCCCGAACTGTTTTGGGGTCCTGAACACGCATCCGGACGTCAGCCTCAACGCGACGTTCAGCGAAGACCTCCCGCCGCCCGGGAACATCGCGTTCGTCTCGCAGAGCGGGGCGCTCTGTGCCGGGATCCTCTCCTATGGGGTCGCGGAGCGGATCGGGTTCTCCCGCTTCGTCTCGGTGGGGAACCGCGCGGGGGTCGACGAGAACGATCTCTTGCATTCGCTCGGTCAGGACCCGGTGACCCGGGTGATCCTCCTCTATGTGGAGAGCCTCGCCAACGGCCGACGCTTCCTCGAGGCGGCGCGGGAGGTCACCGAGGCCAAACCGGTGCTGGTGATCAAGAGCGGACGGACCCCCGCCGGCGAGCGGGCGGCGAAGAGCCACACCGGCTCCCTCGCGCAGTCCGGCCGCGACCAGCTGTTCGACGCGCTCTTCGCGCAGTCCGGCGTCCTTCGGATCGATACTCTCGGCGAGCTATTCCGCACCGCGAAGATCTTCTCGACGGGGCTGATGCTGGACGGGCCCCGGCTCGCGATCCTGACCAACTCGGGCGGACCGGGGATCGTTGCCGCCGACGCGGCGATCCGCAGCGGGCTCGAGCTGCCCCCGCTCCCCGCCGCGACGCAGACCGCGCTCGCGAGCGGCCTCCCGTCGATCGCGTCGATCGCGAACCCGCTCGACATGACCGCCGACGTCCGGCCGCAACAGATGCGCGACGCGCTCCGGCTGCTCGTCGCGGCGCCCGACGTGGACGCGGGCCTCGTCATCGCGACCCCGGTCGGCACGTTGAACGGCACGGAGATCGCCCGGGCCATCCTCGAGGTACGTGCGTCGGTCCCGAAGCCGATCATCGCCTGCCTCTTCGGCGTCACCGATCTCGCGAACGACGTAAAGTTCCTCGAGGAGAACGGCGTGCCCGCCTACACGTTCCCCGAGGAGGCGGTCCAGGGGCTCGGCCGCCTCGCCCAGTATCGGGCCTGGCGCGACCGGCCGCGGGCGCCGGTCCGCGAGTTCCCGGTCGACCACGCCGCCGTGCGGGCCGTCCTCGACGCGGCGCGGGCGACGGGGACGACCGTCCTTCCCGAGTACGCCGCGCGCGGGCTCCTCGCCGCGTACGGGGTCGGCTTCGCGCGGGCGGAGCGCGTCCGCACGATCGAGGAGGCCATCCGCGCCGCCGGCTCGATCGGCTACCCGGTGGTATTGAAGGTCGCCTCGCCCGACATCTCCCACAAGACCGACGTCGGGGGCGTGGCACTCGGGATCGCCGACGCGGCGGCGCTCCGCGCGGCATGGGACGCCATGCAGGGGTCCCTGCGGGCCCGGGCGCCGTCCGCCCGGATCGAGGGGTTCGAGATCGAGGCGGAGATCCACGGCGGCAAGGAAGTGCTCATCGGCGTCCAACGGGATCCGAGCTTCGGACCGATCGTCGTCTTCGGCCTTGGCGGGATCTATGTGGAGGTGCTCCGGGACGTGACGTTCCGCCTCGCTCCGCTCCGCCCACTCTCGGCGCAACGGATGATCGACTCGGTCCGGTCGGCGGCCCTCCTGAAGGGAGTTCGGGGCGATCCGCCGAGCGACATCGCCGCGCTCGCCGAGGCGCTCGAGCGGGTCTCCCAGCTGGCCGTCGAGGTGCCCGAGATCGTCGAGCTGGACCTCAACCCGATGATCGTCCGCGCGGCCGGGAACGGGGTCGTCGCGGTCGACGCGCGGGTCGTGCTCGGTCCGTCTTCCAGATCGGAACCGTCGCCTTGAGCTCCTCGATGAGGTAGCGCGCCGACTCGAACGCGCGCGCGCGGTGAGCGCTGGCGACGCCGACGATCACCGCCACGTCGCCCACCGGGATCGTTCCCAGTCGGTGCCACAGGACGATCCGGCGGGCTCCGTACCGACCGCGGGCGGTCCCCGCGAGCCGGCGCAGTTGCCGGAGGGCGAGTGGTCTGTCCGCCTCGTAGAAGAGGGCCTGGACCCGCCCGCTCGCCACGCGGTCGGGGCGCACCCGGCCTGCGAAGAGCACGACGCCGCCGAGCTCGTCCCCTTCCAGCTCGCGCATCGCCGCGCCGACGGACAGCGCCCGTCGGGAGAGTCGGATCGACACCGTCAGCCTCCTCCGTACGGAGGGTGGATCGCGAACTCGTCGCCGCGTCGGACCCGACCACGTCGTCCGACCACGTACTCGCCGTTCCGGACGAAGCGGCTCGCCCGGAGGATCGGAGCGAGCGGAGGGTACTCCCGGGCCAGCTCCCGTAGGAGGGTCTCGACGCTGACCCCGCGCTCCGGCACGGCCCGTTCGAGCGCGGCGGCGCCGACCGCCTCCCGAGCGGAAGCGAACAGGACGATCCGAACCGAGCGGCCGGGTTTCGGCACGGGGAGATCGTACCCCGGAAATGGGTTAACGTTTAGTCGGGCCCAGCCCGATCCGACCCGGCTCCCCGCCCCTTCCCTTGGTTCGAAAATCCGATATACGCACCGGGTCTGAATTCGTCGGATGCAGGAGATCTCGGTCCGCGTCGGGGGGCAGGCCGGCGACGGCATCGCTTCGATCGGGGAGTCCCTCGCTCGCGGCTTCTCGCGCCTCGGGCTTCATGTCTTCGGGCTCAACGCCTACCAATCGGTCATCCGAGGCGGCCACGTTTGGTACCAAGCCCGGGCCTCGGCGGGCCGTCCGAACTCGCCCGGGGACGAGACCGACGTGCTGTACGCCCTCGACCGGGCCACGGTCGACATCCACGCGAGCGCGCTGCGGCAGAGCGGGGTCATCGTCTTCGACCCCGAGAAATTCTCGCTCGCCGGGGTCTCCCTCCCGGCGGGCGTGACCACCCTCGAGGTCCCGACGCTCCAGCTCGCCCGCAAGTACACGACGCAGTCGATCCTCCAGAACGCGGGAGGGATCGGGGCCGTCAGCTTCCTCGCGGGCATTCCGCTCGACGTGCTCCACCAGGTCCTCCGGGATTCGTTCGGCCGGAAGTCAGGGGATGTCGTCGACTGGAACCTTGGGGCGAGCAGCGACGGCTTCCAGTTCGCCGCCCAGCACGCCGCGCCGAACCCGCACGCGCTCCCGAAGCAGGGGGCGCCCAAGCTGCTCATGACCGGGAACCAGGCGATCGCTCTCGGTGCCGCCGCCGCGGGCTGCAAGTTCCTTTCCCAGTACCCGATGACCCCGGCCTCCTCGATCATGCATTGGATGGCGGCGCACTCGACCTCGATCGGCGTCATGGTCAAGCAGGCGGAGGACGAGCTCGCGGCGATCCACATGGCGATCGGCGCCTCGTTCGGGGGCGTGCGCTCGATGACGGCGACCAGCGGCGGGGGGTTCTCCCTCATGGTCGAGGCGCTCGGCATGGCGGGCATGACCGAGACCCCGCTCGTGGTCGTCGAGTCACAGCGCTCGGGCCCGTCCACCGGCCTGCCGACCAAGACGGAGCAGGGGGACCTCAATCTGATGCTCGGCGCCGGTCAGGGGGAGTTCCCGCGGGCCATCCTCGCCCCGGCGGACCCGGCCGAGGCATACCGCGCGATGATCGATGCGTTCAGGCTCGCCGAGGAATGGCAGACCCCCATCCTCGTCGCGAGCGACCTTCACCTGTCCGAGAACCACATGACCGTCGACCGATCCGAGATCGATCTCAACGTTCCGATCCCGTCCCTCTTCTCGGTTCCGCCGAACAGCTCCGAGTACAAGCGCTACGCCTACACCGAGTCCGGCGTCTCCCCCCGCGCGATCCCGGGCCAGGCGGGGCTCCAGTTCGTCGCGGGCTCGGACGAGCACGACGAGCGTGGGCACCTCATCTCCGACGTTCGAGCGGGCGTGCCGGTCTGGGTCTCCGAACGCCAACGCATGATGGACAAGCGCATGCACAAGCTCGAAGGGCTCGCCCGCAGCGTGCCGCCTCCGTTCTTCGAGGGACCGGCCGACGCCCCGCTCACCTTCGTCGCGTGGGGATCCACGGTCGGCGCGGTCCGGGACGCGATGGGCCAGCTCGCCGAGCAGGGCCAAGCGACGAACCTCCTGCGGTTCCCGGCCGTCTATCCGCTCGCGGCCGATCTGATCCGCGCGGCGTTCGCGCGCACCCACCGGACCCTGCTCGTCGAGGCGAACTACTCCGGCCAGTTCGGCCGGCTCCTCCGGGCCGAGACCGGCATCACGCTCTCCGAGCGGCTGCTTAAGTACGACGGCGAACCCTTCTTCCCCCACGAGATCGTGGCCCGCGCCCGGGGGTTGAACTAGATGGCCGATGCGGCTGCCCGTCCCAGCGTGCCGACCGCCGGTGCCGAGCTCCCGGTGGTAGGCAAGACGGACGTCAAGCCGACGTGGTGCCCGGGCTGCGGGGACTTCGGCGTGGTCGCCGCGGTCGAGATGGCCGTCAAGCGTCTCAAGATCCCGAGCCAGAACGTCGTGATCGTCTCGGGGATCGGGTGCTCCTCGAACCTGCCGCACTTCCTTTCCTCGTACGGGTTCCACGGGATCCACGGCCGAGCGCTTCCGGTCGCCGAGGGGATCCGGTGGGCGAACCACGGCCTGACCGTCATCGGGACCGGGGGCGACGGCGACGGGTTCGGCATCGGAGCGGGTCACTTCGTCCACGCGATGCGTCGGAACGTCGATCTCACGTACGTGACCATGGACAATCAGATCTACGGGCTCACGACCGGGCAGGCGAGCCCGACGTCGACGATGGGCCAGAAGACGAAGTCGACGCCCAACGGCGTGATCGAGAACCCGATCGACCCCGTCGCGCTCGCGCTCGCGAGCGGCGCGACGTACATCGCCCGCGGATTCTCGGGTGACGTGAAGCACCTCGCCGACCTGATCGCGAACGGGATCCAGCATCGCGGCTTCGCGTTCGTCGACGTCTTCAGCCCGTGCGTCACGTACAACAAGGTCAACAC